>JAYTHM010000119.1:0-1838 GCA_043732645.1 Frankiales bacterium | reverse complement strand
GTGAACACCGCGTCGAAACCGGACACGATCAGGACCATCACGACCACGAACACCAACACAACGCTCGTGTAGGAGACGAGCTCCGGCCGGGTGGGCCAGATGACCTTGCGCAGCTCGGAAACGACCTGACGCACGTAGGTCGTCGCACGCGCGATCGGACCAGGGCGATGCTCCTTTTGGGGAGCGCGGTCATCGCCACGAGCCGCAGCAGCGGCCGGTGCGGTGTCGCTCACAGGGTCCTCGTCTCATCTGGCGGGCGTCTCATCTGGCGGGCGTCTCATGTGGTGGGCCGGTGGTACGCGTGCTGCAGGGGTGACAGGAGTCGAACCTGCGACATCCGGTTTTGGAGACCGGCGCTCTGGCCAACTGAGCTACACCCCTAGGCCGTGGGAACCGGTGCTCCCGCACCCGACGCGTGGGCGCGCGGGAGCAGAGACTCCGAGCCCCAGGCGGACAAGTGTAGGGCGTCGGCCGACCGGCCCCAACCCACCGGCCTCGGGGGTCACCCGGCGGGAGGCCCTGGGGCAGCGTGACAAGACCGTGCTGGCGCGGCGCCGGGAGAGTGCTGGGAGGGCGCGCGGGGGGTGCTGAGAGGATAACGGCATGACCGGAGCACCCACTGGAGCAGCGATGACCGCAGCCGCCCGCATCTCGACCCGGATCGGGAGCATCGCCGAGTCGGCGACCCTCGCGGTCGACGCCAAGGCCAAGGCAAAGAAGGCAGCCGGTGAGGACGTCGTCGGCTTCGGTGTCGGAGAGCCCGACTTCCCGACCCCGGCGCCGATCGTCGCCGCCGCCATGGCGGCCTGCGCGGAACCCAAGAACCACCGGTACACCCCTGCCGGCGGGCTACCGGAGCTTAAGGAAGCGATCGCTGCGAAGACGTTGCGCGACAGCGGGCTCGTGGTCACTGCCGGCCAGGTGCTCGTCACCAACGGCGGCAAGCAGGCTGTCTACGAGGCGTTCGCCACCTTGCTCGACCCGGGCGACGAGGTGCTGCTGCCCGCTCCCTACTGGACGACGTACCCGGAGGCGATCAAGCTCGCGGGTGGGGTCCCGGTCGACGTCGTGACCACTGAGGACCAGGGGTACCGGGTCACCGTCGAGCAGCTCGAGGCCGCTCGCACCGACCGCACGAAGGTCCTGCTCTGGTGCTCCCCGTCCAACCCCACCGGCGCGGTCGCCTCCGCGGAGGAGGTCGAGGCGGTCGGCCGCTGGGCCGTCGAGCACGGCATCTGGGTCGTCGCGGACGAGATCTACGAGCACCTCGTCTACGGCGACGCCCGGCACGTCTCGATGCCGGTGGCGGTCCCCGAGCTCGCCGACACGTGCGTCGTCATCAACGGCGTCGCCAAGACCTACGCCATGACGGGCTGGCGGGTGGGCTGGCTGATCGGTCCTACCGACGTGGTGAAGGCGGCCACGAACCTTCAGTCCCATGCCACCTCCAACGTCAGCAACGTCTCACAAGTTGCCGCCCTCGCAGCCGTCAGTGGTGACCTCACGGCCGTGGCGCAGATGCGGGCCGCCTTCGACCGCCGCCGGCAGACGATGGTCCGGATGCTCAACGAGATCCCCGGAGTGCAGTGCCCGGAGCCGTTCGGGGCCTTCTACTGCTACCCCTCGGTCAAGGCCCTGCTGGGCAAGACCCTGCGCGGGCAGGTCATCGCCTCCAGCGCCCAGCTGGCGGAGCTGCTGCTCGACGAGGTGGGGGTTGCCGTCGTACCGGGTGAGGCTTTTGGGACACCCGGCTACTTCCGGCTGTCCTACGCCCTCGGCGACGCGGACCTCGAGAAGGGCGTCAGCCGCCTCGGCGCCCTGCTTGCAGAGGCGCTCTA
>JAYTHM010000118.1:0-6422 GCA_043732645.1 Frankiales bacterium | reverse complement strand
GTCAGGGTTCGTTCCGAGCACCGCCGTTGAGGTGGTCCTGGACGTTGCCGGCCTCCTGGCGAACAGGAAGGGCTACGTCCGGCTCACGACCACCGGTCAGCCCACCACCACGACGGCGCTCAGCCTCCTGGCGAGGCGCGCCGTCACCGGCCTGGGCGTTGTGCCCCTGCTCAAGGGCCCGCTCGTCGTCAGCGTGTACCGCGCCACGCCCTCAGCTCAGAAGGCTCGTCGCCGGCGAAGTACAGCCGGTCGGCCGTCCGGGTCGTACACCTGGTGGTAGGCCACGGTTGCCCAGCGGCGCGTCCACGGCGACAAGCTGGTGGCGTCGAGGGGCCTGAGCCTCCCCGGAGGCCGGGGTCCGGACCGGTCATCGGTCCAGGCTTGTAGTGCCTCGGCGGAGGTGCGCAGGCGGTGGGCGGCCTTGGCGGGGTCGAGCAGTCCGTGGTCGTCCTCCTGCTCGAGGTGCTCGCGCATCAGGCTGAGCCGTAGGTCGCGGGCGTAGGTTCTGGCGCCGTGGCCCAGTCCGGCCGGGTCGCGCGGCTCCCGCGGGTCCAGGGTCTGGTCGAGCACGGCTGCGGTGAGCTCTGAGTCGTGGGTCCAGGAGCGTCGGTTGAAGTTGTCTGATCCGACCGTGGCCCAGACGTCGTCGACGATGCAGATCTTGGCGTGCACGTAGATCGGGACGCCCGCTGGGTTCTCGATGCCGTAGAGGCAGGCGCGGTCGCCGCCCGCCTCTTTGATGAGGGTCATTGCGCGTTCTCGGCCGACGAGGTTGGGCGGCATCGAGAAGCGCCCGTCCTGGTCAGGGTGGTGAGGCAGTACGGCCACCACGTGCAGGTCCGGCTGGTTCGAGAGCGCCTCGGCGAAGGTCTCCGCGACTTCCTCGGACCACAGGTACTGGTCCTCGACGTAGACCAGCCGACGGGCGTTCTTCAGGGCCTTGCCGTAGCCTCGGGCGACGCTGCGCTCGCCCTGCCGCGCGAAGGAGTAGCCGCTGGCTCGACGGGGGTAAGTGCGCAGCAGCTGGACCGAGTGCGGCCCGGCCCTCGGCGGGTCGGGCTGCTGGGGAGGAAGTGGGCGTGGTGTCTCGTCGTCCCTGCGCAGCAGGTTTGACAGCCGGTGCAGAGGGTTGCGGGTCAGGGGCTGCGGGTCGTCCCAACGCTCGCGGAACACCGTCTCGACGTCACCGACGACGGGTCCTGTGAGCGCGACCATGGCGTCGTGCCAGGGCGGTCGAGAGCCGTAGGCCTTGGCCATCGCCTGGCGCTGCGCGTCTCCCGCGTGCTGGCTGTCGTCCCGTCGGGAGTGGCACAGGTCGATGCCTCCGACGAACGCGACGTCGAGCTCCGGGCGACCGGCATGACGGAGCACGACGAACTTCTGGTGGTGCGACCCGCCGGTCCGGACCCGCATGTCGAGCAGGCACTGGCCACCAGCCGCCTCGATCTCCTCGCCGAGGTGACGGTTCTCCTTGGCACTGAAGGCGAGCTTGTCCATGTGCGAGCGCCACACCAGCCCACGGACGTCCACCCCCCGCGCAGCCGCTTCGCACAACGCCGCCGAGACCGCGGTGCCACGAGTCAGCTGCTGGTCCGGATCCCCTCGCCAGTCGGTGAACAGCAGCAGGTCACCCGGACGCAGAGCACTGACGCACCGGACGAGCTCGCCGAAGTACACCGCACCATGGATCAGCGGGACGGCCCGGTTACCCGTGGTCCACGGTCGCAGCCGCGTGTCCGGGTTGTCCCGTTCGTCAGCATCGAGGAACCAAGCCGCCACCTGCTCGACCACGCGCACCTCCTGCTGTCACAGGTGTCCTTCCCACACCGCAGCTCTTGATCGCGAAACGCGTTGCCTACTTGGAAGGCGTCCGTCTGCCCCCACCGCGGACCGGTCACGCCAGCCTCTGGTGACGCATGGCGCTACCTCGATTGCGCGTCAGCCCTCCACGTCCCCGTGCCCGACCGCCAGCGTGATCCGCTCGACCAGCTCGACGGGCACCATCATCTTATGTCCTCGAAAGCCCGAGCGAATCATCACGTGAACGGCCACGATCTTGACCAGCGATAGCGGGTCCTTATGCCACCTCTGCGAACGTCTGCGACAGCCACGGGCCGTCACTCGACCGGCTGTTGGCGAAGCTGACCACGGAGGCGCAGCTCACACGCAATCATCTGCCGCGGAGCGAGCGATCGGGGCAGCGCATAGGCATGCACTCGCACCCGATCCTGTGAGTTCCGGCGACCTTGCGACGGCTCGCTGCAAGAACAGCGAAGAACGGCGTCTCTTCGCTGTCAGCTGCGGGCCTGTTGGAGCCGTGGGCGGGATTGTGATTCGGGCGGCGGCGACGGATAGCCATTCAGGTGGGTGCATGCTCAGGCGAACCTACGACCGCCCATGCCTAGAGTCGGACGTCGAGGCGCTCGTTGCTGACGCCCCGCCGGTTGAACGCGATCGACCGGGACCAAGGGAGGGCCCTGGCTCAGGTGTGGGCAGCGCCGGTGCCGCTTCTGCCGGCCACGACGTCAGCGTCGACTCGCCGCTGGGTCGTCGACGTCGATGCGAGGCTGGTGACCGCGCACAGCGACCAGCAAGACGGCGCACCGCCGTTCAAGCGCGACGGCGGCCAGCCGTTGTGCGGGTTCGTTGACGCCGGCTCCGACGGGACCGGTGAACCGCTGGCGATATATCTGCGGCCCGGCGACGCCGGGCCGCAACACCGCGTCTGACCACCTGACCGTGCTATGCGACGCGCCCGGTCGACGCTTCTGCTCACGATGATCACCCGGGCTGTGGACACTGCTGGAACCCGCCGGCTGACGCCCCGAACTGGCCTCACCCCGACATCCCCGACCACCACGGCGGCCCTGGTCCCGACGCCCCGACGCCCCGGCCTTCGAGCAGATTGTCGTGTTCATCGGCCGCAATCAGTGGTCATCCACAACCAGGCCCCGGGGACAACCAAGATCACCAGGCCGATGGAAGATTGAGGTCACGGTCGCCACTGATCGCCCGGGCTCGTCGGTCACCGTCCCCACGTCCGTGCCCACGTCCGTGCCCGCGTCTCATTGTCAGCGACCGTTCACCCGCGGAGATGGTCAGGGAGCCGTGCAGTGGGTACTAGGCAGGCGTGCCCGAAAGCCACGATCGGTCCCGAACCCACCGGCGCCGGAGGGTCGGCGCAGCAGATTTAGCTCTCGTCGTTCGTAGCTGCCGAAAGGCCACCGCATGACCGAGTACCAGACCTACCCCGGCGTCCTCGAGGGGTCGTGCCCCTTCGGTGGGGACAAGATCGGCGGCGCGTACACCTCGAAGCCCACGCTGTCGGACTGGTACCCCGAGCGGCTTCGGGTCGAGCAGCTGCACCGTGACGGCGCGGTAGCCAACCCACTGGCGGACTTCGACTACGAAGCCGCGTTCAACGCGATCGACCTCGGCGAGCTGAAGGCCGACATCAAGCACTTCCTCACCACGTCCGTCTCGTGGTGGCCTTCGGACTACGGCAACTATGCCCCGCAGATGGTCCGGGCTGAGTTCGCGCCAGCTCTTCTTGGTCACGAGCCCACGCTGCCCGAGCAATCCGTTGAAGGCAAGCAGCAGCCGCGCCGCTGGTGGACCTGACCCCACCTGTCGCGGTCAGGAGACCCGGCCCCCTCCAGCATCTTGCCTGCGCCTGGCTTCTTGACTCGGTGGGACGCGACGCCGGGGAAGATCGCGACAGGTCATCAGGACGGCATACGTTGCTGGCATGGATGACCTACGCGCTACAGCACAATCGACACTGGAGAACTGCCGTGTGGGCGCTGCACGTGGGGTACCTCGCGCTTGCTGTCGCCCTCACCGGCCTCGTCTGGTTGTCCACGGGAGCCACGGCGTGGGTCCTTGCTGCTGGGGTGATCGGCTGGCTCGTCGCCGCGGTCGTGACGGGGACCGGGTTCATGTGGGCCCGCCGCGAGCTGCCCAAGCCCCGACCCGGGTTCTGGTCGGTTCGGGTCCTGCTCATCCACGACAACCTGCACGTCCTGTCATCGCCCCGTCCGTCCTGACGGCTCCGCCGACCAGGAACCCAACCAGCCGCCTCCGTCCTCGCCAACGGCGAGGTTGGGGCGGCTGCAGTCGTCGGCCGTCGGAGCCCTCCTGACAGCTCTCGATCGGCGGGTAAGCGAGACTCGCGCAGATGCCTGAGGCCAGTAGCCGAAGTAAGCCAACGTCCCCGTCACCTCTCGTGCGCGACAACATCGTCCGCGCTGTCGTTGACACGCGCGGGTCGCGGCAGATGAGTACATGGGGGCTGGGCTGCCTTGTGTAGCGACGCTTCGTCGGGGCCGGACCCTTCCTGGCCGGGACGGAGGTGGAGCTCCCCATGGCCATCTGCTGTCGGTGTCGCTGTTGTCCTTGCGCCCTCTAGGGCTTGGGTGGTGGCAGCAGGGCGTTGGTCAGGCAGTCGGTGAGCCACTGCTGGGTGCGTTTCCACGTCCAGCCTCTCTGGAGCGCGAGTGCCCGGAAGGTGTCGGGGTTGACGAGGGCGTAGGTGATGTCGCTAGCCGCGGCCAGGGTGAGCCCCTCACGCAGCTGTCCTTGTTCTGCGAGCGGCGCCAGCAGGTTCAGCGGCCCGAGGTGTCGCTCTTGTTCGATCTGGTCCAGGAAGGCGGCCGCGTCGGGCTCGGCAGGCGCGGTGGCCCGCAGCATGTCGATCAGCGCGACGACGCGTGGTGTCACTGCCGCGATGTGCTCGACGTACAGCCGCAGCTTGCGGACCGGGTCCGGCTCAGCCTGGATGCGCAGGACCCAGGCTCGCTCGGAGGGATGGGTCGTGGGGTCGTCCTCGCCCGCGACGAGCCGTGCCCCGACGGCACCCAGCAGGACGGCTTTCGTGCCGTACGCCTGGTAGATGGTCTGGGCGTGGACGCCGGCGGCGTCCGCGACGGCCTGGATGCTGGTGCCGGTGTAGCCGTGCTCGGTGAACAGGGTCGCGGCGGCCTGCTCGATCCGGAGCCGGGTGTCGCCCCCGCGCCGCCCGCGCCCGGCTGCCGGGCGGGTCGTCGTTGACATCTAGCTAGAGTACCACTCTATAGTAACGCTATATCCAGTGATGAGGAGCAGGTCATGCGAGTTCTGTGCAGCACCACCCCGATGGAGGGGGTCTTCGGACCCTTCTTGCCGTTGGGCCGGGCGCTGCTGGCGGCCAGCCACGAGGTGCTGGTCGCGACCGGTTCCGACCTGCAGCCCCGAGTCGTCCGCGAGGGCTTCGCTACCTGGGTGGCCGGACCGACGGCGATGGAGGGGACCATGGGGGACCCGGCCGTCCTCGCCGCGCCCGAAGGGGAGCCATGGCACTTCGGGGATGCGATGTTCGGTGCGGTGATCGCGCTGGCGAAGCTGCCGGTGCTGCGGGAAGCCGCGGAGCAGTTCCGGCCCGTCCTGATCGTGCACCTACCGGTGGACCTGGCAGCGCCGCTGCTCGCCGCGATGCTCGGACTGCCCTCAGTGACCTACGGCTTCGGCCGACCCATGGACGACCATCACGTGACCGCCTTCGCCGCCAGGGTGGCACCGCTGTGGGAGCAGAACGGGCTCGACCCAGACCCATCCGCCGGGCTGTACCGGTTCCGCTACCTCGACCCGAGCCTGCCGATCCTGCAGGGCGACCCGTCCGCAGCCGACTCAGTCAGGCGACCGCTGCGCCCTGAGCTGCCCGGCGATCCGGCAGCAGCGCTGCCCGACTGGGTCAGCCGGGTAACGCGGCCACTGGTCTACCTGTCCCTGGGCACCGTGCCGTTCTTCAACCAGCCGGACAAGTTCCAGCTGCTGCTGGCTGACCTCGCCGCCGAGGACATCGAGATCGCGGTGACCGTCGGTGAGCTGAACGACCCAGCCTCGTTGGGTCCGCAGCCGCCCAACGTGCACGTCGAGCAGTGGCTGCCGCTCGCGCCACTCGTTCCCTGGTGTAGCGCCGTGGTCTGCCACGCAGGCTCCGCGACCAACCTGGCCGCGCTGGTCAGCGGCCTGCCCCTGGCGCTCGTCCCGCAAGGAGCCATCAGTTCACCAACGCCGACGCCTGTGAAGCAGCCGGGGTCGCAATAGTGCTGCGGCCCCAGGAGCTGAACTCGGCGGCGGTCCGTCAGGCCGTCCGCTCCGTCCTCGTAGAGGACAGCCCACAGGCTGCCGCCGCCCACCGGGCGGCTGCACAGATCACCGCCATGCCCAACGCCGAGCAGGGTGCGAAGGAGCTCCAGGAGCTCACCGCATAGCCTGGCGCTCACACCATCCTCACCCAAAAGCACCGGCCGCGACGAGCCCCCAGACATACGCCGGGCAAGCCGGGCCGTCAGCTCCCATGAGGCCTTACTCGAGAGAGAGAAGGCGTGGCCCTCTCGACGACCGCTGGACAAGGGCAGCACAGGGGCCTCAGCTCGCCATGA
>JAYTHM010000117.1:0-1849 GCA_043732645.1 Frankiales bacterium | reverse complement strand
TCGTCGTCGGAGCCTCGGACAGCGCGCACTCCGAACCGGCCGGGTCGCACCACCACCACATCGAGAACGACGACCATCACGGCCACGATCACTGATGGGGCTGAGCTACTACCTGCAGCAGCCGTTCGCGCAGCACGCGCTGATCGCCGGCACCCTCGTCGCCCTCATCAGTGGCCTGATCGGACCGTTCGTGATCACCCGGGGCATGGCTTTCGCCGTCCATGGCACCGCGGAGCTGTCGTTCACCGGCGCCGCCGCTGGGCTGCTCGTCAGCGGCGACCCGGTCATCGGTGCCCTGCTCGGCAGCCTGGTCGTTGCGACCGCCTTCGGCACCCTCGGGGTGCGGGAAAAGGAACGCGACTCCGCGATCGGGGTGGTCCTGGCGTTCGGCTTGGGCACCGGGGTCTTCCTGCTCAGCCGCTACCACGGCTTCGCCTCCGCAGCGACCAACATCCTGTTCGGCCAGATCTTTGGCATCGGCGACCAGCAGCTGCTGCTGCTGTCACTGGTCGCCTTGGGTGTAATGATCTCGATGGCCGTGCTGTACCGGCCGCTGCTGTTCGCCAGCGTCGACCCCGACGTCGCCGCCGCCCGCGGCGTCAACACCCGACTGGTCGGGCTGCTCTTCTTGTACGTCTTGGCGCTCACCGTCACCGAGGCCGCCCAGATCGTCGGCACGCTGCTGGTCCTGAGCCTGGCTATCACCCCCGCAGCCGCAGCGCAGCGGCTATCCGCCCGCCCCGCCGTCGTAACTGGCCTGTCAGTGCTGTTCGCGCTCATCGCCTGCGATGGAGGGCTGCTCGCAAGCCTGCGCTTCGGAAACGTCAAAGCCAGCGTCTTCATCACCGCCATCAGCTTCGCTATCTACCTGCTCGCCCGCCTCACGAGCAGCCACCTTCTCTCCCAGCGCCGGCAAGTACGGTCAGCGTCGCCGCGAACGGTTGTTAGACGCGCAACATAGGCAAGTACCGAAGACCTCCACGGTGTGGCTGACTTCGATGTAGCCGGCCTGCGCGGCGACCTTGGCTGCCCAGGCCTCGACCTCCGGACCCTCCACCTCCACACTCGAACCGCAAGAGCGACAGACCACGTGGTGATGGTGGTCCTCAGACGCACACAGCCGATAAGCCGCCTCGCCGTCAGCAGTCCGGACAGCATCGACTGTCCCGGACTCGGCTAGGCCGGTCAGATGCCGGTACACCGTCGACAACCCAATGTTGTCCCCCTGCGCACGCATCTCGGCGTGCAGCTCTTGGGCGCTCCGGAACCCACCTGCCCGGGACAGCGCAGCCTCCACCGCCGCTCCCTGACGAGTCGCCCGCAGCCGACCCGGCAGCTGCGCCGCGGGCCCCGACGGCTTCGCGGTCGGGCACGCCGACGCGCCGGACGGGTTCATGTCACTCCACTCCTGATCAAGATGCAGGCCCATCCTCGCACTCGCCCGCGACCTCTCCGAACGGATCGACGCCAGGCCGACGAGCGGACACCTCGAGCCGGCGGTCGCAGCGCATGAGACAGGACGCGGATCCTGGCGGCGTCCGCTCATGGCGCTGACCGTGCGGTACGCGCACGCCGCACGTGATGCGGCTGCCCCAAGCCGCCTGCCAGCATGGTGCCGCCGGCGGCTCTGTGACGCCACACTAAATTGGTCGACAGGACCCACCGCGTCCGTTCGACGGTCCAACGCCATCACCGCTTGCTGTAGCCATCTGCCCGTCAGCGTGCGTTCATGCCGAGGAGCCGATGGACCCGTCGATACCGTGCCAGCGCGTCAGGGAGAGCGCAAAACCGGTCTTTTGTGCAGCAGAACGAAGGTCCGCCGAGGTGATGAGCCACCCGACGGCCACGT
>JAYTHM010000116.1:0-6445 GCA_043732645.1 Frankiales bacterium | reverse complement strand
TTGCAGGGGAAGATCCACCTTCCGACGGCTGGCCGAGCTCGGTGTCGTGCTCGCCAGTCATGGCCTCAGCCACCCGTGAGCACCGTGATCAGCGGTCCCAGCACGGTGTCGAGCAGTTGGGGCAGCAGCGGGAGCGGACCGCCGAGCGGGATGAGCAAAAGAGCGAGCAGGACGGCGATGCCGATGTTCTGCTCGACCAGGTAGTGCTGGGCCTTTTGCCAGCCGGCCGTTCGCGGCGCGAGGGCGAACAACAAACGGCCTCCGTCGAGGGGCGGAAGGGGGACGAGGCTGAGGGCACCAAGGTACAGCTGTGAAGCCCCTGCAAGAAGCAGTGCGATCTGGCCTGCGGCCCCTGAGAAGGAGGTTCCGTGCTGCAGCAACGACGCCAAGCCCCCGTTGATGCCCACGCCAGCGCTGGCGCGGAACGCGAGCAGCAGCCCTGCTCCCAGCAGCAGGTTGATGGCTGGCCCGCTCAGTGTGACGGCGAGGGCAGCGCCGCGACGGCGATGGTCGAGTACTTCCACCGGCTTTACCCATCCGAGCCCCGAGATCGCAGCGGCTACACATCCAAAAGGATCAAGATGAAGTCGAGGGTCAGGCTTCAATCGACCTTCTTGTCTCGGGCGACGGTCACCCAGTCGATCAGCGACCGCACTCTGCACCCACCCGTGGACCGTGACCCCTAAGACGAAGGACAGCAGCAGCACGCCCAGCGCGGCTGGGTGCGCGAGCGCGTAAAGCACGTCAGCGGCCGCGCAGACGGCGCACCAGGATGCTGGCCTCGCCCTTCGCCTCGAAGTCGGCGAGCACGACGGCCAGCGCCTCACGGACGACGCGGCCGCGGTCAACGGGAAGTCCATGATCCCCACGCAGCATCAAACGGGCGTGCTCGAGGTCCATGAGCTCGTCTGGCGACACGTAGACGGTGATCTTCTCGTCATGCCGCTCGCGGCCGCTGGGCCGCCGGTCCGCGACGGCCCGGGGTCGTCGACGCGAGGTCGAACGAACGGAGTCAGACGCTTCCTCGAGCCCGTCGGTATCCCCCGACGACATCGGCGACGGTGGCGAAGCGGGAGACACTGAGGCTGGCTGAAGGTCAGCGGCCCCCTCTTGGAGCTCTGCAGGGCGACCTTTCTCGCTCAGCGCCTCACGGGTTGCTTCCCTGGCCTCTCGCCCCCGGGCCGGCTCACGAGCGTCACGGGTGGCGCCATCCCGAGTGAGCGGGCTGACGACCTCGCCGGCCTGCTCCCGACCAGACACGTTCCGGCCACCCGAGTCCCCATCCCCCGTCGAGCGGAACAGCTCGTCCGCGCCCGGTAGCGCGATGCGGCGACTCATCGGGCCAGTACCTCCTTGGCGAGGTCGCGGTAGGCGGTGGCCCCCGACGAGGTGGAGGCGTAGGACGTGATCGGCTCGCCCGCGACGGTGGTCTCGGGGAACCGGATAGTCCGGTTGATGACGGTGTGGAAGACCCGGTCACCGAAGGCTTCGACAACGCGTGAGAGAACTTCCCGTCCGTGCAGGGTGCGTGAGTCATACATTGTTGCAAGAATACCCTCAACCTCCAGTTGAGGGTTGAGGCGTTCTTTGATCTTGTCAATAGTCTGAATAAGGAGAGCTACACCGCGCAGAGCAAAGAACTCGCACTCCAGTGGGATGATCACGCTGTGCGCCGCGGTCAGCGCGTTGACCGTCAATAGTCCCAGCGAGGGCTGGCAGTCGATCAAGATGATGTCGTAGTCCTCCACGACCGGACCCAGGGCGCGGAGCAGCGTCTGCTCGCGGGCAACCTCGTTGACGAGCTGCACCTCAGCGGCAGACAGGTCGATGTTGCTCGGCAGCAGGTCCATGCCGACGACGTTGGTCTTGAGCATCACGTCGTCGACGGTAACGTCGCGTTCCATGAGCAGGTTGTAGACGGTGCGATCGAGCTGCAGTGGGTTGACCCCAAGGCCGACCGACAGAGCGCCTTGTGGGTCGAGGTCGACGAGCAGGACACGTCGATCTTGCTCGGCCAGCGCCGCGCCGAGGTTGATCGTGGAGGTGGTCTTCCCGACGCCGCCTTTCTGGTTGCACATGGCGATGATCCTGGCCGGGCCGTGTCGCTCCAGGGCAGGCGGCTCAGGCAGGTAGGGCAGCGGACGTCCCGTCGGGCCCATCTCCCCCACCAGGGGCGCGGCCTTTGTCGACATGCTCACAAGTTCACGTACCTCTCTAAGAACTGAGTTCTGTTGCGACTTGCCGCCCTGTGTCTTTGACGACGACGGGACTGTACGGCCTGAGGGCAGGGCGAAACAACGTCGTGGACAGATCTGTGGGCGACACGCCGTGTCACTGTGGACAACCTCCCGTTGCCTGTGGACAGACAGCCTCCAGCAGGCGGTCAGCAACGGGGCAGTCATGGACCTGCGACCAGAGCTCAGGCGCGGGCCCGGGGGTGCGCCCCCGCGTAGACCTCGCGCAGCCGGTCGACGGTCACCAGTGTGTAGATCTGAGTTGTCGTCACGGACGTATGACCGAGCAGTTCCTGCACGACTCGCACATCGGCTCCCCCGTCGAGAAGGTGGGTCGCAAACGAGTGCCGCAGGGTGTGCGGGGAGACCTCGACCGTCAGGCCGGCCCGGCCCGCCGCCGCTCTCAGCACCGTCCAGCCGCTCTGTCGCGACAACGGCCCACCCCGCGCGTTGAGAAACAGCGCCGGCGTGCCCAGGCCCGCCGCGGCGAGCGCGGGACGTCCCCGCACGACATACGCCTCGACGGCCCGCGATGCGTAGGACCCGACGGGAACCACCCGCTGCTTGCCTCCCTTGCCGTCCAGCCGAACCAGCCCTTCCACGCGGTCGAGGTCGTCGACGGCCAGCCCGACCACCTCGGAGATCCGCGCGCCGGTGCCGTAGAGCAGCTCCAGCAGTGCCTGGTTGCGCAACGACAGGGCAGTGTCACCAGAGCCCGCCGCGGCGAGCAGTCGGGAGACCTCCTCCACCGAGATCGCCTTGGGGAGCCGGCGCGGGCGTGTGGGCGGCCGGACCCGGGCCGACGGGTCGACCGCGGTCAGCCCCTCCCGCAGAGCGAAGCGGTGCAGGCCACGGACGGCCACCACGGTCCGGGCAGCCGAGGCCGCCGACAGCGGTGGGTGATTTGCCGATCCCGCCCGCAGACAGGCCAGGAAGTCCGCGACTGTCAGCTCGGTCACGTCCGACAGCGACCAAACGGACGCGGATGCAAGGAAGTCGACGTACCGGCGCAGGTCCCGCCGGTAGGACAGCAGCGTGTTGGCCGCTAGGCCACGCTCGATGGCCAGGTGGTCGAGGTAGGAGCCGACGACCCGCCCGACGCCGGGAATGCTCAGGCGAGGACCTCTGACCACGGTACCGACTGGAGGCCGTGCGCCTCAGCAACGGAAGCGTAGGTCAGCTGGCCACCGACGGTGTGGACCCCGAGGGCCAGCGCGGAGTCGGCCTCAACGGCAGTCCGGAGGCCCCGGTCGGCGATCTCCACCGCGTAGGGCAACGTCACGTTGGTCAGCGCGTAGGTGGAGGTGTTGGGGACGGCGCCAGGCATGTTCGCGACGCAGTAGAACAGCGAGCCATTGACCTCGAACGTCGGGTCGGAGTGCGTCGTGGGTCGGGTCGACTCGAAGCAGCCACCCTGGTCAACGGAGATGTCGACAAGCACCGACCCCTGCTTCATCCGTCCGACGAGGTCGTCGGAGATCAGCATCGGTGCCTTCGCGCCGGGGACCAGCACCGCGCCGATGACGAGGTCGGCGTCGAGGACGGCCCGCTCGATCTCGTAGGTGTTGGACGTGACCGTCTGCATGTGACCCTGGTAGATCCGGTCCACCTCGCGCAGCCGGTCGACGTTCTTGTCGAGCAGCAGGACCTGGGCCTGCATGCCGAGGGCGATCGCGGCGGCGTTGAGGCCGGACACACCGGCGCCGAGGACGACGACCTTCGCGGCGTAGACGCCCGAGACGCCACCCATCAGCACGCCCCGACCACCGGCTGCCCGTTCGAGGCAGTGCGCCCCGACCTGCGGCGCCATCCTTCCGGCGACCTCCGACATAGGGGCAAGCAGTGGCAGCGACCTGTCGGCCCGCTGCACGGTCTCGTAGGCGACGCTCGTCGTACCCGCAGCGAGCAGTGCGTCGGTGCAGGCGCGCGAGGCAGCCAGGTGAAGGTAGGTGAACAGCACCTGGCCGGCACGCATGCGGTGGTACTCCTCCACCACCGGCTCCTTGACCTTGAGCACCAGGTCGCCGGTCGCCCACACGTCGTCGGCGTGGCCGAGGATCGTCGCGCCCGAGGCGACGAACTCGTCGTCGGTGATCGAGGAGCCGACACCGGCGTCCTGCTCGACGTAGACCTCGTGACCATGCGCGACGAGCTCATGCACGCCCGCGGGCGTGATGGCCACGCGGTACTCATGGTTCTTGATTTCCTTGGGGATTCCCACTCGCATGGTCAGACTCTCCTGTTTGTGCAGGTCAGCGGGGGTGCGTTGTGAACGTACAGGAACCGTGGTTGGTAATCAGGAACCCCGATCCGCGGACAAAAGCGGACACGTTTGGCCTACCCTGGACGGACACGAACACCTGGAGGGTCGCTCTGGGACGGCCGTGGGTGGCGCGCATAGCGCTCAGGTTAGGGGCTCGGGCATGGGACGGATACGGAAGCGGCGAAGCTCCCGGAACGGCGTGCGGTACTTGGCGGTCGCGCGACTCGGCGGAGCCGACGTTAGCGTCGGTACCTTCGACACCTTCGAGGAAGCCACCGACGCCTGGCAGCGCGCGGAGGTCGGGCACCGCCGCGGGCACAGCCCGCTCTCGGCCGGCCGGGTGAGCTTCGCCGTGCTCGTCGAGGATTTCTTCGCCTCGGCCACCTTGGAGGCCTCCACCCGCAAGGCTTACCGATCGCACTGCAACGCCCACCTGCTCCCCCACTTCGGGTCCCGCCCGCTGCAGCAGCTCGACGCCGCCGCCGTCGGGGCCTGGATGAACGGCCAGCACAAGAACGGCGCGAGCCTGCGGATGCGGCTGGCGACGCGCGCGACACTCAGTTCCATCTTGAAGTTCGCCGTCGATAACGGGCGCCTTGCGCATAACCCTGTCGCGGCGACCCGCGCCCCGAAGCGGACTGTGCTGAACCGCCGCCGACAGGTCCTGCGTCCCGACCAGTGGCCGCAGCTGCGCCGCGAGTTCAACGGCTACGGGCCGAAGACGCAGCTGCTGCTGGACCTCGCCATCGACACCGGCCTGCGGTTCGGTGAGCTCACCGACCTGCGCCCGGAGCACCTGATCGACCGCGGCAGCAAGCCGTACCTGAAGGTGCAGACCGTCGTGGTCTGGCCCGGCGAGGCGCACTCGGTCAACGGGGATGTCGTGGAGCGCAAGCAGTACACCAAGGGCGTCGAGGACCGTCGCGTCGACCTGTCCGCAGCCGTCTACGGCCGGCTCCGCGCCCATCTTGACCGACTGGATATCTCCCCCACCGAGCTAATCTTTCACGCCGACCGGCTCCGCGAGGAGCACCATGCCTGGCGTCAGGAACGGGACGACGACAAGCGCCATGCTTTCGAGGCATCCTGGCACGCAAGGCTGACCGCCGAGCCCATCAGCGCGGAACGGTACGTGCTGACCCGCCCTGACGGCACCACCCGGTCCGGCGAGCACGGCCGCCCAAACACGTACTCCCTGGGCTGCCGGTGCGCCCACTGCACCTACGCCAACACCACCTACAGCCGTGAGCGGCGCGCGGCACGTCGGCTGGCCGAGCGCGGTGACCCGAGACCCCGCCGTCGCGGTCCTGCGCCAAACCAGCCTTCTGGGGCACGCGAGCCGTGGCTGTCTCCGCAGTGGTGGGGCGACGTCGTGTGGCGCCCCGCGCTCGAGCGTGCTGGGCTGCAGTGGCTTCATTGGCACGATTTGAGGCATGCGCACGCCACCTGGCTACTCGCCGCTGGCGTCCCGGTCCGCAGCGTGCAACGTCGGCTCGGCCACAAGCACCTGGCGACGACGGAGATCTACCTGGCTGAACTCACCGACGCCGAAGATATCGCCTCCTACCTTGGCGCCCACCACGACATCTTCGCCGCCGCCGCGCGCGGCGAGCTGTGGGACGAAGTGGCCGAGAGCGAGCGGCATGTACTTCAGGAAGCGCAGCGCAGCGTTGCCTCGATCGACGTTGCCGCGCTCGGTGACCTGCTGGCCCAACTGCCGCCGGACCAGGTCGCCGCCCTGCTCGCTGACGCCCTGAGCCGACCGGCCCGGCAGGCTGCGACCGCATCCCCGGCGATCATCGCGGAGCGCGCCGGATAGCGCAGCCGTCCTGCCCCCAACGGGATGCGTTGATTCTGGGTGCGGCCACGCACGCCGATGACGGACGGCCCCCCTGGCCGGGAGCCTCAGGACGCGACGCGCCGCGCCGGCGGGACCCAGGCGTCCCGC
>JAYTHM010000115.1:0-6450 GCA_043732645.1 Frankiales bacterium | reverse complement strand
CCTCCAGTCGCTGCTTGCCCTTGACGACCGCCTCGCCCTCGCGGGCACCGGCGTCGGTGACGAACGGGTCGCCCGGCAACAGCCGCACGACAAGCTTGCCGTCCTTGGCTGCGGCGACCAGGGCGGCGCCCTGGGGGTCACCGCTGAGGACACGCTGCACCTGGGTCGAGGGCCCGGCCAGGGCGAGGACCGCGTCGCTGATGGTCTCGTCGGCGATCACGAGGTCGGCCGTCGCGAGCAACTCGGCGGCGCGCATGGTGAGCAGCCCCGGGTCACCGGTGCCGGCACCCACCAGGGCAACCTGGCCGGCGGGGCGGCGGGGGCGGGTCGGGCTCATGGTGTCTCTCCCATCATGGGGCCCCGGCTGTCGGGACCCATCAGCTCTGCCGCGCCGAGGTCGAGCAGCTCAGCGGCAAGCCGCTGTCCCACCCCGGTCGCGTCGTGTGTCGGACCGGTCGCCGAGAGGCGGACCAGGTCGCTTCCGTCGAGCGCGGCCACCAGGCCGCGCAAGAACACGGCCGGGCCGTCGTCGTCATCGACAACCTCAGCCATTGCCCCGACCGGAGCGGAGCAGCCGGCCTCGAGCGCTGCGAGCAGGCCGCGCTCGGCGTCGACGGCCACCCGGCTGTCCGGGTCGTCGAGGGCCTTGAGCACGGCGACCAGGTCGGAGTCGGCACGGCACTCGATCGCCAGCGCACCCTGGGCGGGCGCGGGAAGCACCTGCAGCGGGTCGAGCGTCTCGGTGATCTCCCTGGTGCGGCCGAGCCGGACGAGGCCGGCGCGGGCGAGCACCACCGCATCGAGCTCGCCGCTGGTGACCATGGCGATCCGGGTGTCGACGTTTCCCCGGACCGGCACGATCTCGTGGCCCATCCCCAGGGCAAGCAGCTGCGCGACGCGGCGCGGTGCCCCGGTGCCGATCCGCGCCCCGGCCGGGAGCTCTCCCAGGGTCAGCCCGTCCCGGGCAACCAGCGCGTCCCGGGCGTCTGCCCGCGGAGGTATGGCGGCGATCACCAGTCCGGCGGCGGGCGCGGTCGGCAGGTCCTTGTAGGAGTGCACGGCGAGGTCGACCTCACCGGACAGCAGAGCGTCACGCAGGGCGGTGACGAAGACCCCCGTCGTCCCGAGGGAGGTGACGGCGGCAGCCGATATGTCGCCGTGCGTCGTGATGTGGACGAGCTCCACCTCGTGACCGAGCCCACGCAGGGAATCGGCGACGTGCCCGGACTGCGCGAGGGCCAGGGCTGAGGCCCGGGTACCGAGCCTCACGAGTCCTCGTCCTCCAGAGTCAGGGGAGCCGCGGTGACAGCAGCGGGAGCCGCCCGGTCGAGCCCGAACAGCTCGCGCAGCGCGTCGGCGTAGGACAGGCCTGCGGGCGCTTCGGTGAGCTCCTTCACGCGCACGGTGGGGGTGTGGAGCAGAGTCTTCACGACCCGACGCACGGCCTGCTCGACCTCGGCACGCTCGTGGTCGCCGAGCTCGGGCAGTCGGGAGGCGAGCCGGGCGAGCTCGACGTCGACGACCTCGTCGGCCTTGGTGCGCAGCGCCACGACGGTCGGCGCGACGCGACGCGCCTTCTGCCAGGTGAGGAACGCACCGACCTCCTCGGCGACGATCTCGCGGGCCGCCTCGACACCCGCGCCGGCCTCGGTGCCGGCGAGCACGCTCTGCAGTGACTCCAGGTCGACCAGGGTGACGCCGGGGATCCTACGGACCAGCGGGTCGACGTCGCGGGGCAGCGCAAGGTCGAGGAGGGCCAGGGGGCGCCCCGGGCGCTGGGCCATCGCGGCAGCGACGACGTCGCGGTGCACGACCAGACCGGTCGCACCGGTGGAGGTGACCACGACATCGGCGAGGAGCAGCTCCGCAGGCAGGGCATCCAGCCCCACACCACGACCGTCGAGGGAGGTCGCGAGGCGGGTGGCGTTGGCGGCGGTGCGGTTGGCCACCACGACATCACCGACGCTCGCTCGCCGCAGGGTCGCGCCGGCGAGCGCGCCCATCGAGCCCGCGCCGATCACCAGGACGCTGCGACCCTCGAGCTCACCCACAGCCCGGACCGCATGGGCCAGACCGACGCTGACCAGGGACTGCCCGGCCTCGTCGAGGCCGGTCTCGGAGTGCACCCGCTTGCCGACGCGCAGCGCCGTCTGGAACAGCTCGTGCAGGACCCGACCCGCGCTGTCCCTGGACGCGCCGTAGGCCCGGCGGAGCTGGCCCAGGATCTGCGACTCGCCGACAACCATCGAGTCGAGCCCGCACGCGACCTGGAACAGATGCAGGACGGCCTGGCCTTCCCAGTGCACGTAAAGGTGCTTGGACAGCTCCTCCAGCGGTACGCCGGAGCGGCGGACCAGCAGGTCGGTGACGGCATCGACGCCCGCGTGGAAGCCCTCGGTGTCGGCGTAGACCTCGACCCGGTTGCAGGTCGACAGCACCACGGCCTCGCTGACTGCGCCGGCCGACAGTTCACCCAGGACACCGGTCGTGTCACCGAGCCCAAGGGTGACCTCCTCGAGCAGGGACACGGGTGCGCTGCGGTGCGAGATGCCGACGACGAGGATGCTCATGCGGTCGCCCCCGCCGCGCTCAGGGCTGCCTTGCGGTGCTCGTGGAAGCTCAGGATCTGCAACTCGACCGACAGGTCGACCTTGCGCAGGTCGACGCCCTCGGGGACGGTCAGCACGGTCGGCGCGAAGTTGAGGATGCTCGTCACACCGGCGGCGACGAGCAGGTCGCAGACCTCCTGGGCAGCCGCCCCAGGGGTCGCGATGACCCCGATGCTGCCGGTGCTCACCACCTGCGGGAGCTCGTTGACGTGCTGCACGGTGAGCCCGGCGATGACCTCGCCGACCCGGCTGCGGTCGGCGTCCAGCAGGGCGGCGATCGTGAGGCCCCGGGAGGCGAAGCCGCCGTAGCCCGCGAGGGCCCGGCCGAGGTTGCCGACCCCGACCAGCACGACCGAGCAGCGGTGCTCGAGGCCGAGCTCGGCGGAGATCTGCTCCACCAGGTTGGTCACGTCGTAGCCGACACCGCGGGTGCCGTAGGAGCCAAGGTGGCTCAGGTCCTTGCGGAGCTTGGCGCTGCCCACCCCGGCAGCCTCGGCCAGCGCCTCGGAGCTGACCGTCTGGTGGCCGTCCTCGGCGAGGGTGTGCAGGGCCCGCAAATAGAGCGGGAGCCGGGCGACGGTGGCCTCGGGGACGCTCGCGCGGCGCTGGCCGGGCGCGCGCAAGGCCCTGGTCGCGAGGTTGTTCGGGTCCACCTGTTCGCTCCTGGAAACGGGCCTCGGGGGAGGCGCCTCGGGCGCCTGGAGTGCGCCGACATCGGCCAGGTTACGCGCTTGTGAACGCGCGCACAAAGTCAGTGAGGGCGGTCACACCGGCGCTCGCAGAGCAGCCCGCAGCGCTTTCTCCTCGACCCACCAGCGGCTGTGCAGGACACCGTCGAGCAGCACGACCGGGACGTGGTCGCTCCATTGCTGCAGCGCCGGGTCGGCGTCGACGTCCAGCACGGTCAGCGTTGCTCCGGCCTCGGCCGCGAGGCGCGCCACCAGGGGCTGTGCCTCAGCGCACATTAGGCAGCCCTGCCGGGTCACGAACTGCAGAGCGCGCGTCGTACCGACTTTGCGGGACGGCCGTCGTCGGAGCACCCAGCAACGCTAGCCCCGACCGGTCAGGCGGAGCGCTCCCGGAGGCGGCCCTTTGAGACCTTGCCCGTGGCCGTGTGCGGGAGCTCCGGCACGAACTCAACGGCCGTGGGGCACTTGAAGCGGGCCAGGCGGGTCGCGCAGAAGGCGATGACCCCCTCCGCGGTCAGGGATGTGCCCGGCGCCACGACGACGCAGGCCTTCACCGACTCCCCCGTGTAGGGGTGGGCGATCCCGATCACGGCCACCTCCGCGACGCCCTCGAGCTGGGCGAGGACCTCCTCGACCTCCCGGGGATAGACGTTGAAGCCGCTGACGAGGATCAGCTCGCGGCGCCGGTCGACCAGGTGCAGGTCCCCGTCGTCGTCGAGGACCGCGACATCACCGGTGGCGAACCAGCCGTCGGCGTCGGGGCCGTCCGCACCGTCGGGCCAGTAGCCGGAGAACAGGTTGGCGCCGCGGACGACGATCTCGCCAGGGTCGCCCTCCTCGACCGGACGGCCCTTCGCATCCAACAGCCGCAGCTCGACGCCGGGCACGGGCCGACCGATCGAGCCCGGCTTGGCGACCTCGCTCATCAGTGTGGTGGTGAGCACCGGCGCGGTCTCGGTCAGGCCGTAGCCCTCGAAGACGTGATGGCCCGTGACGTCGAGCACCCGCTGCAGGACGTTCGGCGGCAGTGGCGCGGCACCGGACAGGGCCAGCCGGACGGAGGTGAACGCCTCCCCGACGTCGGGGAGCATCGACCAGGCGACGTACATGGGTGGGGCGCCGACGACGTTGGTGACGCCGTCCCGGCGCACCAGCTCGAGCGTCTCCACCGGGTCGAAGTGCTCGGCGAGCACCCCGGTCGCGCCGTGCCAGGCCACGGCGCCGAGGGCCGCGTTGAGCCCGTAGACGTGGAACAGCGGCAGCACGAGCAGCATGACGTCGTCGGGGGCCACGACGGGAGGGTCGATCCGCGCGCCCTGCTCGAGGTTGGACAGCAGTGCCCGGTGGGTGAGCATCGCGCCCTTGGGCCGGCCGCTGGTGCCGCTCGTGTAGAGCACGACGGCCAGGTCCTCGCCGCCGCCCGCGCTCTCGAACGGCCCACCATCGCCCACCAGCCGCTGGTAGGACGAGCTGCCCACGACCACCACGTGGGCCGGCGCCGCGGGCAGGCCTTCGACCAGCGCGGCCGTGGTGGCTCCCGTGACGACGGCGGCCGTGCCGCTGTCGGCGAAGACGTGGGTGAGCTCTGCCGCGGTGTAGCCGGTGTTGACGGGCAGCGCCACAAGGCCGGCCCGGAGGGCGCCGAAGTAGACGACGACGAACTCCGGGGTGTTGCCCAGGTGCACCGCGACCCGATCACCGGCGGTCAGGCCGAGGGCGAGCAGGCCGCGCGCGGCGGCCGACACCTGCGCGTCGAGGTCGGCCCACGTCGTCACCTGCTGGTGGAACAGCAGGGCAGCCTTGTCCGGGCTGTCAGCGGCCGCGTCAGCGACGAGGTCGGCGAGGTTGCCGGCGGTGCGGGCGGTCACGGGATCCCTCAGCTCGGGCTCCCGAAGGAGCGGACCGGGGGAGCATCCCACAGCCCGGTATCCAGGCGCACGGACGCACTCGCCCTACTACCCGGAGGTGGGCGTGGGGGCCGGTGGGCTGGGGTTACCCGTCGACAGGATCGGCCGGGCCGTCGTCGGTGGCGGACCGGCCGGTGCGGCCGTCCTGGTGGGCCTCGTGGGCTTCGGCGCGGGGGTCCGGGACGGCGCGAGGCTCGGTGTGGGCGTCCGCACCGGCGTGGGTCCCGGTGTGTAGGGCCGACGGGTCGGGGCGGCAACCGCCGACGGGGTCGGTGTGGGCACGGTCAGCCCCGACGCCTTCGCGGTCCGGCCCGCCTGGATCTGGCGGTAGAGCACCTGGGCCCGCGCGAAGATCATCGCCGGCAGCGTCCCACCGAAGACCTGGGGGACGCCGTGGAGGTTCTTCATGCCGCCGCAGGACCCGTCGACCCGCAGGTGCTCGGAGGTCTTGCCGACGGAGCAGCTGCTGTACTCGTTGCCCATCCAGGTTGCGATGCACAGGTGCTCGTCGGGGACGCAGCCGGTGAACCACGCGTCGGTGGAGTCGTTGGTGGTGCCGGTCTTGCCGAAGACGGTCGACGCCTGCTGCACCGCCGTAGCCGTGCCGCTGGTCACGACGGAAGTGAGGGCCTCGACGACCGACCCGGCCACGGCAGCGGTCAAGACCCGGTTGGAGGGGCTGGGTGCGGACCGTTCCAGGACCTGCCCCGGGTCGGTGCCGACCGCTCCGGCGCGGATCTCGGTGAAGGTCCGCGGGCTGATGTGCACGCCACCGTCGGCGAAGGTGGAGTAGGCGACCGCCTCGGACAGCGGCGTGACCTCCACCGACCCGCCGACACCGAACGACAGCGGGCCGGGCTCGACCTTGCCGACCAACCCGGCGGCCTTGGCGAGGTCCGCGACCTTGGTGCGCCCCACCTCCTTGGCAAGCGGGCCGTAGATGGTGTTGACCGAGTCTGCCAGCGCCCGCTTGAGGGTGAGGGTGCCCGCCTCGGCCTTGTCGGCGTTGCACAGGTGGTAGGGGTTGGGGGAGCCGCCGGGGTTGACGATGTCGACGCAGTTGGCGGCGTAGCGCGTGGTGTCGAGCGTCAGTCCCTCTTTGAGAGCCTGTGCGAGCGTGAACGGCTTGATGGTCGAGCCGCTCGGCCGCTGCGCGCTGGTGGCCAGGTTGAAGCCGAGCTTCTGTTCGTAGCCGGTGACGCCCTTGCGGACCACCTTGCCGCTCGCGTCGAGCAGGTCAGGGAC
>JAYTHM010000114.1:0-1855 GCA_043732645.1 Frankiales bacterium | reverse complement strand
ACCGACGCCGAGTTCGCCGACGTGTCGGCCCGGGCGGCGGCGCAGCGGGTGACGGTGCCTCACTACTTGGCCCGGATCGGCTTGGCCGGTGGTGAGGGGGCGGTTGCCGAGCGGGAGTCCCGGCTGTTCGTGTTGCACCAGCTGGTGATGTTGACCGCCCAGGTGCAGCGGATCGGGGTGAACGTGAACCAGGTAGCCCGGTTGCTGAACGGGACCGGCGAGGTCGCCGGTCACGCGGCCGCGACGTTGGGGGCGGCGGAGCGGGCCATCACTGCGTTGGAGCGGTCAGCGGGCACGTGGGCTGATGACGGTGTCGTGCCCCGGTATCGCTGGTGATCACCAAGGTGGGGCGTGGGTCGCGGATGCGCGGTCTGGTCACGTACCTGTTTGGGCCGGGCAAGTCTGATGAGCACACGAACCAACGGGTTGTCGCTGCCTACGACCCGATTCTGGTCGGGGACCGGGGCGACACCGAGCTCGGGGTGGCCATGTTGACCGCCGAGCTGGACTTCCCGCGGAAGGTGTTCGCCCCGGAGGTTGACACCGACTTCGTCTACCACGTGTCGATCAGCAACAAGGCCGGCGCTGATCGGGACCTCACTGACACCGAGTGGCGCGACGTCGCCGACACCGCCGCCGAACGGCTCGGCTTCAACCAGGGCGGCCCGGGTGGGCGGGTGCGGTGGATCGCCGTGCACCACGGTTCGTCGGCGAACGGCAACGACCACATCCACCTGGTGGCGAACCTGGTGCGCGAGGACGGGCGCAAGCACTACTTCACCCGCCCCGACTTCACCGTCCTGGCGCAGGTGCGCGCGGAGATGGAGACGAAGTACGGGCTGACCGTCACCGGGCGCGCGAAGACGGGGCTGGCCCCGGTGTCACGGCTGGAGGTCCAGCAGCAGCGGGCCACTGGCACCGAGCAGCAGCGGGCCACTGGCACCGAGCTGCCGCGGGAGCGGTTGCGGCGGGCGGTCCTCGCTGCGGGCATCTCGGCTCGGACGGAGTCGGAGTTTGTGGAGACCCTGCGCCGCGGCGGGGTGGTCGTCCGCCCACGGTGGGAGGCCGGGACGTCCCGCACCGCCGTGGTCGGCTACTCGGTGGCCCTACCGAGCAAGCAAGGCCCGGACGGTACGAGCCCGGCGCTGGTGTGGTTCGGCGGCGGCAAACTTGACCGCAACCTGACCTTGCAGGCGTTACGCGGCGGCTGGTCGACCGACCCGGGCGCCGCCCGGACGTGGCGTGAGGTCGACACCCGTGCGCACGTCGCGGGTGTGGTGCTGCGCCCGGAGGCGATGGTGAAGGCCCAGCAGGAGGTTGCCCGCATCGGCGCCTCCTTGGCCGGGGTGCCGTTGTCGGAGAGGGCGCAGGTATCGGCCACGGCCCGCGAGGCGGCCGGGGTGCTCGCCGCGGCGGCGGAGCGGGTGCAAGGCCGACCCGCCTACCTGCTTGGGCGCGCCGCCGACGAGCTGTACCGGGCGGCGGAGCGTGAACCGCGGCAGCGCCCGCCGGTGGCCCCGCCGGAGCGCCGGTTGGCGACCGTGGCCCGGGCGGTGCTCGCGGTGCAGACCGCCGGCCGGGGTGGACCCGCTGGGATGGTGGTGTTGCTGCACCAGGTGCTGCGGCTGGCGCAGACCATCCAACGCACCCACGAGACCGCGGGCCGGGTGAACCAGGCCCGGGCCGCCGCGGCAGCGGGGGTGCACGTGCGGGCCGCAGCCCAGGCCCTGGACCCGAGCGTGGTCATCGGAGGCGACGGCGGGCCGCGCCTGGCGCTGACCCCGCGGTCTGCGCAGCGGGGCACCCTGCCCACAGTTCTCCCGGGGATGAACCCCGGGTCCATCCAGGATCGGGG
>JAYTHM010000113.1:0-1858 GCA_043732645.1 Frankiales bacterium | reverse complement strand
GGAAGGCGTCATCACCGTCGAGGAGAGCAACACCTTCGGCCTCGAGCTCGAGCTCACCGAGGGCATGCGCTTCGACAAGGGCTACATCAGCCCGTACTTCGTGACCGACACGGAGCGGATGGAGGCCTCCCTCGACGACCCGTACATCTTGGTCGTGAACTCCAAGATCGGGTCCGTCAAGGACTTGCTGCCGCTGCTCGAAAAAGTCATGCAGAGCGGTCGCCCGCTGATGATCATCGCCGAGGACGTCGAGGGTGAGGCCCTCGCGACCCTCGTGGTCAACAAGATTCGCGGCACCTTCAAGTCGGCTGCCGTCAAGGCGCCCGGCTTCGGCGACCGTCGCAAGGCCATGCTGCAGGACATCGCGATCCTGACTGGCGCGCAGGTCATTTCCGAGGAGGTCGGCCTCAAGCTCGACACCGCCGGCATCGAGTTGCTCGGCCGGGCCCGCAAGGTCACCATCACCAAGGACGAGACCACCATCGTCGAGGGTGCCGGCGATGTCGACCAGATCGCTGGTCGCGTCAACCAGATCCGCGCCGAAATCGAGAAGAGCGACTCCGACTACGACCGCGAGAAGCTGCAGGAGCGCCTGGCCAAGCTGGCTGGCGGGGTTGCGGTCATCAAGGTCGGCGCGGCCACCGAGGTCGAGCTCAAGGAGCGCAAGCACCGCATCGAGGACGCTGTTCGCAACGCGAAGGCTGCTGTCGAGGAGGGCATCGTCGCCGGTGGTGGCGTCGCGCTGCTGCAGGCTTCGGTCACCGCTTTCGACAAGCTGGACCTCGTCGGTGACGAGGCGACCGGTGCCAACATCGTGCGCCTGGCGCTCGAGGCCCCGATCAAGCAGATCGCGATCAACGCCGGCCTCGAGGGTGGAGTCGTCGTGGAGAAGGTCCGCAACCTGCCCGTCGGTCAGGGCCTCAACGCCGCGACCGGCGAGTACGTCGACATGATCGCGGCTGGCATCCTCGACCCGGCGAAGGTCACCCGCTCGGCCCTGCAGAACGCCGCCTCCATCGCGGCGCTCTTCCTCACCACCGAGTGCGTCATCGCCGACAAGCCTGAGAAGGCTGGTGCGGCGATGCCGGGCGGCGGCGGTATGGGAGACATGGACTTCTGAGGATCGAGGTCGCGCAGCGACCGATGACGAGGAAGTCAGTGGTGATGGTCTTCTGAGGATCGAGGTCGCGCAGCGACGAACGGGCGGTCTCCCTCCGGGAGGCCGCCCGTTCGGCTTTCCACAGATCCCAGTGAGCGTCTCCGCCGAGGCTCGCCGTCGCCGACCCTGTGGCCTTGACTTTGATCAGGACGCAGCATGACGTCCATGACAAGGCTGCCATTCGGCAGGCCGCTGACCAGGGCCGACCTTGAGGACCTGCCCGAGGACGACGGCCACCGTTACGAGCTCATCGACGGGTTGCTGCTGGTGAGCCCGGCCCCCGCCACGGGCACCAGACGGCGGTGGGCAACCTTCATCTGCTGCTGCGTCGGTCCTGCCCCGCCGGCCTGCAGGTGATCCTGGCACCGTTCGCGGTCGCCTTGGCAGACGACACGGAAGTCCAGCCAGATCTGTTGGTCGCGCCACGGGCACAGTTCACCGACAAGCAGCTCCCTGGGGCGCCGCTGCTCGCCATCGAGGTGCTGTCCCCGAGCACCCGGCGGGTGGACCTCCTGCTCAAGCGTGATCACCTCCAGGCCGCGGGTGTGCCCTCGCACTGGCTGCTGGACCCGGACGAGCCGTCGGTGACGGTGCTGGAGCTCCGCGACGGGGTGTACGTCGAGGTGGCGCACGTCACGGGGGACGAGACGTACGACGCGATCCTGCCTTTCCCCGTCAGGATCAAGCCCTCGACCTTTG
>JAYTHM010000112.1:0-6482 GCA_043732645.1 Frankiales bacterium | reverse complement strand
GACCGCGGCGAGCATCAAGTTGGGGGCCTTCGCGCTCGGGTCGGCGGTCGGGGGCCACGTCGTGGCGGCCGCGGGTGCCCGGGCCGGCGTACAGCTGATCGCCCTGTATCAGGTGGCGGGCGTGCTCGCCGGCGCCCTCGACTGGCCCTCCCTCCGCCACCGCTTCGCCCCCTGACCGTTCGCTGCCCGCCGTACCCGGGCCGCGTGGTGTGACTTCTGCACCGGACCCGCCGGCGCGGCGCTGTGCAGACGGCACATAACACGACGGTACGGCGGGAAAACCGCGCCGGACCGGACTGACGCGCGCGGGTCCAGAACGGTCAGCGCTTGCGGTAGAGCCCGAGCGGGTCCAGCCCGGAGTCGCCCTGCTTGGGCAGGCCGAGCGGGTTCGGACCGGAGCCAAGACCCGGCACGCCCCCACCTTGCGGGATGCCGGGCGGGTTCGCGGGGGTGACTGCGGAGCGTGACGAGCTGCCGCCCGCGCGACCCGGGCCCTTCTTGCGTCCACCCTTGGGTTGCTGTGCTCGCTTGGCCTTGCGGCCCATGCCGGGCATACCGGGCAGGCCCCCCGCACCGGCCATCTGCCTCATCATCTTGGACGCCTCGGAGAACCGGTCCACGAGGTTGTTGACCTCTGGGACCGAGGTACCCGAGCCGCGGGCGATCCGGATCCGGCGGGAAGCGTTGAGGACCTTCGGGTCGCGGCGTTCCTGTGGGGTCATCGAGCAGATGATCGCGGTAATCCGGTCGAGGTCGCCATCCTTGACCTGCGCCAGCGCGTCCTTCATCTGGCCCATGCCGGGAAGCATCCCGAGCAGCGACGTGATCGAGCCCATCTTCTTGATCTGCTTCATCTGCTCGAGGAAGTCCTCGAGGTCGAAGCCCTCGCCGCTCTGCAGCTTCTCGGCCGCACGGGAGGCCTGGTCGACGTCGAAGTGCTTCTCGGCCGTCTCGATCAGGGTGAGGACGTCACCCATCCCGAGGATGCGCGAGGCCATCCGCTCGGGGTGGAAGACGTCGAAGTCCCCGAGCTTCTCGCCGGTGGAGGCAAACAGGATCGGCTGGCCGGTGAGGTGCCGGACGGACAACGCCGCCCCACCGCGGGCGTCACCGTCGAGCTTGGTGAGGACAACCCCCGAGAAGCCGACGCCCTCCTGGAAGGCCTGGGCGGTGATGACGGCGTCCTGACCGATCATGGCGTCGACCACGAACAGCACCTCGTCGGGCTTTACGGCATCGCGGATGTCCGCCGCCTGCCGCATCAACTCGGCATCGATGCCGAGGCGGCCGGCGGTGTCGACGATGACCACGTCGAACTGCATCCGCTTGGCGTGCTCGATGCCCTCGCGCGCGGCGGCGACCGGGTCGCCAACACTGGACCCCGGCTGTCCGTCCTGACCGCCGGCTGTCGCGCCCGGATAGGGGGCGAAGACATCGACCCCTGCCTGGCCGCCGACGACCTGGAGCTGGGTTACGGCATTGGGGCGTTGGAGGTCGCAGGCCACGAGCAGCGGCGCGTGCCCCTGCGCCTTGAGCCACTTCGCGAGCTTGCCGGCGAGGGTGGTCTTGCCGGCGCCTTGCAGCCCGGCCAACATGATCACGGTCGGGGGCTGCTTGGCGAACCGGATTAGCCGGGTCTCGCCGCCGAGGATGCCGACGAGCTCTTCGTTGACGATCTTGACGACCTGCTGGGCCGGGTTGAGGGCCTTGGAGACCTCCTCGCCGGTCGCCCGCTCCTTGAGCGCGGCGATGAAGGCCTTGACGACGGGCAGCGCGACGTCGGCCTCGAGCAACGCGACGCGGATCTCGCGGGCGGTCGCGTCGATATCGGCCTCGGACAGCCGGCCCTTGCCTCTCAGGGAGGTGAAGACCTTGTCCAGCCGGTCGGAGAGGGTGTCGAACACCTCGCCAGCCTAGAGCCTCAGGGAAGTACGGCGAGCAGCTCGCGCTCGAGGGCGGCCCGCGCCGTCGGGTCCGTGAGGACCGGCACGTAGAACGCGTCCACCACGTCGGCCCCGAGCGTGGAGATGTGCGCCGACCGGACGTCGAGCCCGAAGCGGTCGAGGACCTCGGTTACCCGGTGCAGCAGCCCCAGCTCGTCGGGGGCGCGAACCTCCACGACGGTGGCCGTCTCCGACGCCCCATCGACCAGCCGCACCGTCGACGGCGCGACGGGTACGACGCGGGTGGCGTAGGCGGCCTCACGCGCCGCCAGACGCTCGGCCAGCGGGAGCGTCCCCTCGACGGCACGCCGGAGGTCGGCTCGGACGAGGGACCAGTCCGGCAGGGCACCGAAACGGGGGGTGACCCGGAAGGTGGTCACCGCGGTCGCTCCCCGGGCGTAGCCGGACGCGGCCCGGACGTCCAGGCGGTGCAGCGCGAGCACCCCGGCGGCGAGCGACAGCAGCCCCGGGCGATCGGGAGCGACGATCGTGACGGTTTCCCCTTCGATGGCGAGCGCCAGCTCCCCCCGGGACACCAGCTCCTCCTGGGCCTCGGACAGCGGCGCGGGAGGTGTCGGGGCGGAGCCCGCCAGCAGGGCCGAGGCCCGGCGCACCAGGTCGGTGATGAGCTGGCCCTTCCAGGTGCTCCACGCGGCCGGGCCGGTCGCCGCCGCGTCGGACTCGGTCAGGGCATGCAGGAGCTCGAGAACCTCCATCGAGCCGACCGCGTCCGCGACGCCACGGGCGGTTGCCGGGTCGGACAGGTCGCGGCGGGTCGCTACGTCGGGCAGCAGCAAGTGGTGACGGACCATCGCGACGAGAACGCCGACATCCCCCGGGGGCAGCCCGAGCCGAGGTCCGATGACGGCGACCAGGCGCATGCCGACCTTGGTGTGGTCACCGGGCAGGCCCTTGCCGATGTCGTGCAGCAGCGCGCCGAGCAGCAACAGGTCCGGTCGCCCGACCCGTCGGGTACGCGTGGAGGCTGCGGCCGCGGCCTCCACAAGGTGCCGGTCGACGGTGAACCGGTGGTAGCTGTTGCGCTGCGGCTTGCTGCGGACCGCCTCCCACTCCGGCAGCAGCGGCACGAGCAGGTCGGCCTGGTCGAGGGCTTCGAAGACGGGTACGGCGGCTTCGCCGGCCGCGAGCAGTCCCACGAACGCGTCGAGGGCCGCGGCCGGCCACGGGTCCGAAAGCGGTGGGCACTCCGCGAGCCTGCTCAGGGCAACCGGCGCAATGGGCAGCGCCGCCCGGGCCGCAGCCTCGGCAACCCGGAGCACCAGCACGGGGTCCGTCTCGGGCGTCGCGTCCCGAGCCAGGACGACCTCATCGTCCTGCGCGACGACATCGTCCGCAAGCGGCCGGCGTACCGGTCCGGACGGCCCGCGCAACCCGAGCAGGCGACGCTTGGGCGTGGCCGCATCGACCCGTCGCCACGCGGTGTCGGTGGCATAGGCGATGGTGCGGGCAGCGGAGCAGACTGAGCCCATCAGCAGATCCGCGTCGGCGTAGCCGAGGGCCGCCGCGACCGCGTCCTGCTCCTGCATGAGCAGCCGGTCGACGACCCGCCGCCCGTTGCTGCCGGTCTGCCGGTGCAGCTCACCGCGGACGTCGAGCAGCGTCGCGTACGCCTCCCGGACCACGACCCCGGGGGCGTCGATGACCTGGGCGACCGCGACCGCATGCATCGCGTGGACGTCCCGCAACCCGCCACGGGCCTCTTTCAGGTCCGGCTCGAGCAGGTACGCGACCTCGCCGAACTGCTTGGCGCGGGCGTCGACGGCCGCATGCAACTCCGGCAGCCGCTTTCTCGCCCCGGCCCGCCAGGCGGCCCGCGTGGCCGACACCAGGGCCTGCGCAAGGTCGGCGTCGCCGGCCACGAAGCGGGCGTCGAGCAGCCCCAGGGCGGCCTTCAGGTCGTCCTGGGCGACGGCGAGGGCCTCGGCGACGGTCCGCACGGAGTGGTCGAGGCCGACGCCGCTGTCCCAGATCGGGTACCAGACCTGGTCGGCCAGCGCCAGGACGTCCTGGCTCCCGTCGTGGACCAGGACCAGGTCGAGGTCGCTGCCGGGGGTGGGGTCCTGCCGGCCGACGGCACCGACTGCGACCAGCGCGACGCCCGGGCCCGCGTCACCGAGCAGGGACGCGACGAAGGCTTCGTACAGGGCGGTGAGGGCGCCGCGCAACGGTGCGCCGGTCAGGTCCGGCTGCGACAGCAGAAGCTCCCGGCGCTGCTTGAGTTTCTCAGCGGGCGTCAGGGTCACCCTCCCTTGCTTCCTCGACGTCACGCCAGTGTGTCAGTGGTGTTCCGGGCACGCCCACGCCCCGCTGTCGCCGGTGTTGCTGCCGGTCCCTAGAGCGCTTCTGGACCGCGCTCCCCGGTGCGGACGCGGACCACCTCGTCGACAGGAGTGCTCCACACCTTGCCATCGCCAATCGACCCGGTCTGGGCGGCAGCCACGATCGCGTCCAGCACCCTTCCGGCGTCCGCGTCGTCGACGAGCACCTCGATGCGCACCTTCGGCACGAAATCGACGGTGTACTCGGCACCGCGATACACCTCGGTATGGCCGCGCTGCCGTCCGAAGCCCTGCACCTCGCTGACCGTCATGCCCTGGACGCCGATCACCTCGAGAGCGATCTTGACGTCGTCGAGCTTGAACGGCTTCACGATCGCCGTGACGAGCCTCATCGCTGTCCTTTCCTTTGCGCGCTGGTGGTAGCGGGAAGCTTCACTGTCACAGCCACGGTCACTGTCACAGGGCTTCGACACCCCGCTCGCCGGTGCGGACGCGGACCACCTCGTCGACAGGAGTGCTCCACACCTTGCCGTCACCGATTGCGCCGGTCTGCGCGGCCTTGGCGATGACGTCGATGACATCACGAGCGTCGGCGTCGTCGACCAGGACCTCCAGTTTCACCTTCGGGACGAAGGTGACCGTGTACTCGGCGCCTCGGTAGACCTCGGTGTGGCCGCGCTGGCGTCCGTGGCCCTGCACCTCGCTGACGGTCATCCCGGCCACCCCGAAGGCCTCCAGGGCGGTCTTGACGTCATCGAGCTTGAAGGGCTTCAGGACCGCGCTCACCAGCCTCACGTGTTGACCCGCTGCGGCGTGGAGGCCGCGAGCGCGGACGCGTGCGTCGAGCCCGTGGCGAAGCCGGCCCACTCGTAGGCCGTCTCGGCGTGCTCGCTCTGGTCGATGCCGACGACCTCGGCCTCCTCGGTGACACGCAGGCCGATCGTGAACTTCAGGGCCAGCGCGATGATGAGGGTCAGCACGAACGAATAGCCCATGACGGCGAACGCCGCGACGGCCTGCTTGCCGAGCTGGGAGGCGTCGCCGCCGTAGAACAGGCCGTCGACGCCGATGCCGTTGGTGGTCTTGGTGGCCAGGAAACCGATCGCAAGAGTGCCGAACAGACCACCGACGAGGTGGACACCGACGACGTCGAGCGCATCGTCGAAGCCCAGCTTGTTCTTCAGGCCGATGGCGACGGCACAGACCATGCCGACCAGACCACCGAGGACGATGGCCCCGGACGGGCTGACCGTGCCGCAGGCGGGGGTGATGCCCACCAGACCGGCCACCGCACCGGACGCCGCGCCCAGGGTCGTGAAGTGCCCGTCACGCAGCCGCTCGACCAGCAGCCAGCCGCACAGGGCGGCGGCCGTGGCCACCTGGGTGTTCACGAACGCCAGGCCGGCGAGGCCGTTGGCGAGCAGCGTGGATCCGGCGTTGAAGCCGAACCACCCGAACCACAGCATGCCGGTGCCGATCATGACAAGCGGCAGGTTGTGGGGGCGCATCGCCTCCTTGCCGAAGCCCTTGCGGACCCCGAGGACCAGGCACAGCGCGAGGCCGGCGGCTCCGGCGTTGATGTGGACCGCCGTTCCACCGGCGAAGTCCAGCGCCCCGAGCTTGCTGACGATCCAGCCACCGGTCCCAGCGACATAGGACGCGGCCGCTCCGGCACCGCCGGTTTGGGTCTTGGCGTCGCTGATCGGTACGCCGAAGGCGAAGACCCAGTGCGCGACCGGGAAGTAGACGACGGTGACCCAGATGACGCTGAAGGCGATCCACGCGCTGAACTTCATCCGGTCCGCGACCGCACCGCTGATCAGGGCCAAGGTGATGATCGCGAACATCAGTTGGAAGGCGATGAACGCGTAGTCGTACAGGTGATTGGTGATCGAGGCCTGTGACTCGTTGTGCAGAAAGCGAAGGGACAGGTTCCCGAACAGGCCGTTGGTCTTATCCGGGGCGAAGGCCACGGAGTAGCCGTAGATGACCCACAGGACGCTGACGATCCCGATGCTGGAGAAGCTCATCATGATCATGTTCAGCGTGCTCTTGGCGCGGGTCATGCCGCCGTAGAAGAACGCGAGGCCGGGGGTCATCAGCAGAACCAGGGCCGAGCTGGCGAGGATCCACGCGGTGTTCGCGTAGGTCTGGGCCAAGTCGCCGATCGGTTCGGCGACATCAACAGGCAAGCCGATCAGGTGCGGGCTCATGCTTCTCCTCTGTGGGGCCTTCGCGG
>JAYTHM010000111.1:0-6482 GCA_043732645.1 Frankiales bacterium | reverse complement strand
CAGGGCTTAGCAGGGCTTAGCAGGGCTTAGCAGGGCTTAGCAGGGCTTAGCAGGGCTTAGCAGGGCTTAGCAGGGCTTAGCAGGGCTTAGCAGAACTTAGTAGGGCTTAGTAGTGCTTAGCAGGGCTTAGCAGAGGACCTCCTGCAGGCTGCCCTGGCGAAGTCCTACCTCGCCTGGCGTCGCATCCGGCATGAGGACCCTGAGGGGTACGTCCGCAAGGTCCTGGCCAACACCCACGCCAGCGGGTTGCGGCGCAAGTGGCGCGGCGAAGCGGCCACCGCGGAGCTCCCAGCGGGGAAGTACGACGGGATGGCCGACGTCGACGAAGACGTCTCTTTGGCTGCCGCCTTGCGTCGGCTGCCGCCACGGCAACGGGCCTTCATCGTCTTGCGCTTCCACGAAGATCTCACCGAAGCCGTGACCGCCGCAGTCCTCGGCTGCTCGGTTGGCACCGTCAAGTCCCAGACCTCCAAAGCTCTCGCGACGCTGCGTCGCGACTCCACGCTGTCGTCAGGAGGCCTCGCATGAATCTTCAGACCGAACTCCACGACCTGACAACCGGCCAACTGGCCCAGCTCGTCGACCGGCTCTCGGCCGTCACGATCAAGGCCCAGCGGATCCGCCGTACCCGGGCGGCTGTGTCCATGGCCGCCGTTCTCGCCGGCGCCGCACCTGTCGGCTTCGCGCTGCAGCCGCAACACCAGGCAAGGACCCAGTACGCCGGCGTGAGGACGTGGCCTGACCGCAGCGTGGCTGCGCACCGCACCGTCTGCGCCGGTGCCCTCGCCGCGGAAAAATGACGACGCCGCCCTCCCAACCGGCAAGGTCAACTGGCTCTACCGGGGGCTCATTTCCCGGCCCGGACGGAAGGACCTCAACGTCGCCGTGTGGCGCACCTCCTCGACCGTGGTCCTCGCCCAGGCCGAGACCTCCGCGGTCGACGGTCAGGGCTTCCTGCGGGACCAGGCCGGACGGGTCGGCGGGTGGGTGTTCTACACCGTCGATGCCCTCAAGGCACCGCCCGTCCTCGGGCTCTACGTCGGCACTGTCCAGGGCGACCAGAGGTTCGAGAGCTCGCTGTTCGCCCTGGCAGCCCCCGGCACCCGGCAACTGCACTGGACGAGCCGTGGCCTGCCGTTCGCCACCATCGACGGCGGGGGCGCAACCGACCGCGCCGGCGACCTCACCTCTACCGACGGCGTGTTCCTCGACGACGCGGGCCCGCTCGCCGTCCCCATCACGCTGCAGGTGCCGGGCGCGGGCTCGCAGCCGTTCGGCCTAGGCGGGCAGCCGGTACCGCTGACCCAGCCACCGGCCCCGGACGTACCGGTCGGTTTCGCATTGCGCACCGGCGGCTCGGGCACGACCGATGCCACCACCTTCCCCGGACCGTTGTACACGACCTTCAACAATGAGAGCCTGCCCACGGTGACCGCCGTGCGCTGCTACGGGGGCGGCACCCTGCGCTTGACCTTCGGGAAGGTCCTCGTCGGAAGCGCTGCCTGCGACGGGCAGACGCACACTTACACAGGCGCACCCACCAGCAGCAGGGATGCCCTGCAGATCGCCGGGGACAGGGTGCAGAGCGACCAGAGATTCCCGGCACCAGGCCAGGCATACTTGATGAGCAACGGCCTTCGGGCAGCCACCGCAACTTTCCAACCGGCTGTTCAACAGACCTTCGCCCCCGAAGCATTAAGGTGATGCAAGGACCTTTTAAGTCCTGGAAGACGGATCCATACCGTCCGGGGGTACGCCAACGGGACCACACGGTGCCCGCCAGGTTTGATGTCGCAATCCCGCCAGACAGCGCCTGCTGGAACGGGCATGCTGGGGTCATGCACCAGGACGTCGAGCAATGCCTGCGGGCCGTGCAGGCCAAGGACGCCCGCTTCGACGGCTGGTTTTTCACCGCCGTCGTGACGACGGGGATCTACTGCCGCCCCAGTTGCCCCGCCGTACCCCCGAAGGCGAAGAACGTCCGGTTTCACGCGACGGCCGCGTCCGCGCAGGCCGCCGGCTTCCGGGCTTGCAAGCGCTGCCGTCCGGATGCCTCCCCAGGCTCGCCGGAGTGGGACCAGCGCTCGGATCTGGTTGCCCGTGCAGTCCGGCTGATCGCCGACGGGGTCGTCGATCGCGAGGGCGTCCCCGGGCTGTCCCTGCGGCTCGGCTACAGCCGTCGGCAGCTCGAGCGGATGCTGTACGCCGAGCTCGGAGCCGGACCGCTGGGGCTGGCGCGCGCCCAGCGGGCGCAGACCGCACGGCTGCTGGTCGAGACGACCGGGCTGCCCCTAGGAGACGTGGCCCTGGCAGCTGGCTTCGGGAGCATCCGGCAGTTCAACGACACGGTCCGGGAGGTGTTCGCCACGACCCCAGGCGACCTTCGGGTCCGGGCCAGGCGGGACCTGCCGCCAACTCGGGGGACGGTCACCGTCCGGCTGCCCTTCAGGCAGCCCCTGTTCCCGGACAACCTCTTCGGCCACCTCGTCGCCACCTCCATCCCCGGTGTCGAGGAGTGGCACGACGGGGCCTACCGACGGAGCCTGCGGCTGCCGCACGGCAGCGGGGTCGTCGCCCTGACCCCGCACCCGGACCACGTGGGCTGCGCCCTGCAGCTCACCGATCTGCGGGACCTGTCGGTGGCGATCGCCCGCTGCCGACGGCTGCTCGACCTCGACGCCGACCCGGTCGCGGTCGACGCCCTGCTGAGCGAGGACCATTTCCTGGAGCCGCTGGTCGCCAAGGCTCGCGGGCGGCGCGTCCCCCGGACCGTGGACGAGAACGAGATGGCGATCCGGGCGGTCCTGGGCCAGCAGGTCAGCACTGCCGCGGCCCGGACCCACGCAGCTCGTCTCGTCGCGGCTCTGGGCGAGCAGATCCCCGATGCCGCAGGCGGTCTGACCCACCTGTTCCCCACCATGGAGGCTCTCGCGGAAGCCGACCCGGCGACCATGGCAATGCCCCGGTCACGGCGGGAAACGGTCGTCCGACTCGCCGGCGCCCTCACCGACGGACAGGTCGATCTCGACCCGGGGGTGGACCGGCACGAGGCCCGTCGGCAGCTGTCGGCCCTCAAGGGCATCGGCCCGTGGACTGTTGAGACGATCGCGATGCGGGCCCTCGGCGACCCCGACGCCTTCCTGCCCACCGACCTCGGGGTCGTCCAGCTCGCAGCCACCCTCGGCCTGCCCCCGGGGGGCGGCCTGCTCGCACACGCCGAGCGCTGGCGGCCCTGGCGCGCCTACGCCGTCCAGCACCTCTGGGCGGTCGGCAACCACCCCGTCAACCACCTGCCCACCGGAGACACCGCATGAGGACCCTTCCCGTCACCGTCACCGTGACCGTCGTCGACAGCCCGATCGGACTGCTCACGCTGGTCGCTACGGAGGGGGTCCTGAGCGGCCTCTACATGGTCGACCAGCGGCACCGCCCCGCGCTTGAGCTGCCCCGTGACGACCACGCTTTGCCCGCCGTCCGCCAGCAGCTCGCGGCCTACTTCGCGGGCGAGCTCAAAGACTTCGACGTACCCGTCGCGCTGGCCGGAACGCCTTTCCAGCAGCAGGTCTGGGAGGCGTTGAAGACGATCCCCTACGGCGACACCTGGAGCTACGGCGAGCTGGCTGCCCGCCTCGGGCGGCCAGCGGCCAGCCGGGCAGTGGGCCTCGCCAACGGCCGCAACCCCGTCAGCGTCGTGGTGCCCTGCCACCGGGTGGTCGGCAGCAACGGCAGCCTCACCGGGTACGGCGGTGGGCTGGCCCGCAAGACCTGGCTGCTCGCTCGCGAGAGAGGCGTCCGGGGACCGCTCCCGGAGTAGCGTCCGCCGACATGGACCTGGACGTGGTGCTTGCCTCCCTGACCCTGGACGAGAAGGCCTCGCTGACCGCAGGCGCCGACATGTGGAACGTCTTGGGGATCCCCGGGAAGGGGATCCCGACGGTGACGCTGACCGACGGTCCCAACGGGGCTCGAGGGTCGGCGCTGCTGGGTGCCGGCCGGGTGACCGCGGCCTGCCTGCCCTGCGGCTCCGCGCTCGGCGCCTCCTGGGACCCCGGCCTCGTCGAAGAGGTCGGTGCGGTCCTCGGAGAGGAGGCCCGCACGAAGTCGGCACGGTTCCTGCTGGCCCCGACCGTCAACCTCCCGCGGTCGCCGCTCTACGGCCGCAGCTTCGAGTGCTATTCCGAGGACCCGCTGCTGTCGGGGCTGCTTGCGGCCGGCTTCGTGCGTGGCCTGCAGTCACGCGGGGTGGCGTCGACCCTGAAGCACCTGATTGCCAACGAGGCGGAGTTCGAGCGGACGACCATCAGCTCGCAGGTCGACGAGCGGGCGCTGCGCGAGCTCTACCTCGTGCCCTTCGAGATCGCGATCCGGGAGGCCGGCGCGCTCGCCGTCATGACGTCGTACAACCGGCTGAACGGGACGTGGTGCGGTGAGGACTCCGACCTGCTGACGACGGTGCTGCGTGGGGAGTTTGGCTTCGACGGGGTCGTGATGTCGGACTGGTTCGCGGTGGGGTCTACGGTCGGTTCGTCTGCAGCCGGGATGGACCTGCAGATGCCAGGACCGGGGCGCTTCTTCGGTGTGCAGCTGGCCGAAGCTGTCCGCGACGGACGCGTCGACGAAGCCGTGCTCGACACCATGGTCCGACGCTGGCTCTCGGTCGTCGACCGGCTCGGCGCATGGGAGGACGTGCCAGCTCCGGAGATGGCTGCGGACCTGCCCGCGCATCGAGTGGTCTCCCGTCGCGCGGCCGTCGCGGGGACGGTGCTTCTCACCAACGACGGGCTGCTTCCCCTGTCAGGCACGGAGAGCATCGCCTTGATCGGGCCCAATGCCGTACGCGCCCACATCATGGGCGGCGGCTCGGCGCAGCTGCGGGCGCACCGGATCGTGACCTTGGCCGAGGTCCTTCAGGACCGGCTCCCAGGACAGGTCGTCGTCGAGCCGGGCTGCCTGATCGACAAGACCATCCGACCACTGTCGGCGGCCTTCGAGACGACCTTCCGGGACGCCAGCGGCGACGTGGTGGGGGTGACGACCGAGCGGGACGGCCGGATGCTGTGGGTCGAGTCGCCGCTCGACGGTCTGGACCCGGAGCACTTCACCTTCACCGCGAAAGCATCGGTCGTGGCCGGTGTCTCGGGACAGCACCGAATCACCCTGGTCCAGGCCGGCCGCGCGACGGTGTCGGTGGACGGGGTGGTCGTCCTCGACGGTGTGACCGAGGTGCCGCCTGCCGGTCAGGACCTGTTCGGGCTGGGCAGCATCGAGTTGGAGGCCTTCGTCGACCTCACCGCCGGCCAGCAGGCGGAGGTGGTCATCGACTACGCCAGCACCGGCGCGGTCGTCCTGCGCGGCGTGAAGGTCGGCTTCGAGCTACCGCTGGACTCCTCGATGATGGACCGGGCCGTCGCTGCCGCAGCCGCCGCGCACGTCGCCGTGCTGGTCGTGGGCACCAGTGACGAGTGGGAGAGCGAGGGTCATGACCGGGACTCGCTGCACCTGCCCGGCGACCAGGACGAGCTGGTACGCCGGGTCTGCGCCGCCAACCCCCGGACGGTCGTCGTCGTCAACGCCGGGGCTCCGGTCCAGCTCGACTGGGCGCGTGAGGCGGGGGCGGTGCTGGTGCCGTGGCTCGGCGGCGAACAGATGGCCGACGCGCTCGCCGACGTGCTGCTCGGGGTCAGCGAGCCTTCGGGCCGCCTACCCGTCACGCTGCCGCTGCGCATCGAGCACACGCCCGCCTACGGGGCGTTCCCCGGTGCCAACCACACGGTGTCCTACGGCGAGAGCCTGCTGGCGGGATACCGCTGGTACGACTCGCGTTTCCTGCCCACGGCCTTCCCCTTCGGGCACGGGCTGTCCTACACGTCCTTCTCCTGGGGGACGCCGTCCCTGGTCGTCGACGGAGAGCGCGTGGTGGTTGAGGTGACCGTCACCAACAGCGGGGACCGACCTGGCAGTGAGGTCGTGCAGGTCTACGTCGAGCCTCCGCTGGGGCCGCTGTTCCGCCCGCGTCGGGAGCTCAAGGGCTTCGCGAAGCTCGCCCTGGCACCCGGCGAGTCGGACGTTGCCCGGGTCGTCCTGGGACCACGGGCCTTCGCCTGCTGGGACCCGGGGTCGACCGAGACCACCTACCTGACGGAGCGGCTCGGCGACGGGGTCGTGGTACCCGCGTCGGGTGGGCCGGTGCCGTCGCCTGTCGCAGGGTGGCGGACAGAGCCTGGCACCTACCTGGTGCACCTCGCGCGGTCGGTCGCCGACGTCGTCGCGACCGTGGAGCTGGCCAGGGGGTGACGGCGGGGCCCGCCCGAGGCAGGGTAGGAGCGAGACCCCCGGGGTCTGAGCCCACCACCTTGGAGAACCATGAGCGTTCTGGCCTTCGACCGCGGACCTGACACCCCGGCCCTACCGATGACCACCATCGGCGGGGCCCTCGACGAGGCCGTCCTGCGGTACCCGGACCGCGAGGCCCTGGTCAGCGT
>JAYTHM010000110.1:0-1865 GCA_043732645.1 Frankiales bacterium | reverse complement strand
TCAGCGCGCCTGCCATCCATAACGGTCATCGACATGCGCTCTGCTCAGTGCGACTGTGGATGTTTCGTTCCCGCGGGAACGTTCCGTCCGCAGGCTTTGCCCAACGATCCGTCTCTGCACTGGTAAACGAGTGCGCTAGAACGCCTGATCAAGTGAAATTCGGTCATGGTTGTTTCGTGTCGTTCGGCCTTGACCGACTTCTAGTTGCAGGAGGAGGTAGCCAGTTGGGCGGCGCGGCTACCAGCCGGTCAAGCCCGGCTGGTAGCGCTGATCGGGGAGCTGGACGAGCGGGACGAGCTTGACGAGCGCGGGGCGTGGAACGGGATGGGAGTGTTGTCGTGTGCGGACTGGTTGTCGTGGCGGTGCGGGATGGGACCGGGGGGCCGCTCGCGAACGGGTCCGGGTCGCCGCTGCCTTGCGGTCGCTGCCGAGGGTCGCGGCCCGGTTCGGCGAGGGCGCGTTGACGTGGACGCAGGTCCGGGCCATCACTCGCGTGTGTACCCCGGCTGAGGAGCAGCTGTGGCTGGAGCTGGCCATCGCGTGCAACGGCGGGCAGCTCGAACGGCTCGTCCAGGCAGTGCGCCGATCCCAAGCCGCCGAGCAGGACGCCGCCGACCCGGAGCTGGCCGCGGCCCGGCGTCGACCGTCGGTCCGGACCCGCCCCGACGGGCGGTATGCGGTGACGTTCCTCCTCGAACCGGAGGAGGCGACCATGGTCATGGCCGGGATGGAACCCATCCTGGACCAAGCCCGCACGGAGGTCGCCTGGTTGCCGGTCGAGGCCCCGGACGAGCCGACCCCCCCTGGAGCGCACTGAGCCGCACATACCGGTCCGGGGGACGTACGGGGTGTTCCTGACCGAGGTTGAGCTCACCGCCAAACGCGCTGGAACCAGGCCTGCCGACAGGTGTCAGCTCACGGCGGGGCTACCCCTGACCGGCCGACCTGGACCGACGCGCTGCGACCGATGGCCAGCAACGCCCTGGATGCCCCCGGCCCACTGTCAGTCACGGTGAAGGAACGACTGCGGGTCTGCGTAGACCCGCTCTGGGGGTGAGCCCGGCTGCGCGATGGTGCGCTGCTCCCACCCGGCCGTGTCCCCACACCCGTCCGGGTCCCCCCACACCCCCAGGCCAGCTTGTGCCGCCAGTTCACACCCTCCAGTGGTGACCACCCACCTCGACCACGCCGTCTGGGTCATCAGACAACAAGCCGCCATCCACAGGCAACGCACCCACCCCGACCACCACCCACCGAACGTGAAGACGCCGACTCGGAAGTCACCCCCTCAGTTCAGGCGGCAAAGACAGACGGCAGCCAAACGGCGCAGATGCAGCAGGGTGCTGGGGTCGGGGCAGCGGTCGGCCCAGCCTTGTTTGCTCGCCGGCCTCGAGAAGGGAGGTGATCAAACTAGGGGCGCGTCGATAGGCAGCATGTCGCGGGAAGCAGGGCTCCTGTCTTTGTCGCGGTCGTGCACGTCAGCGGACGCGAGCGCCTGCTCGGAACACGGCGGCCACGCGGTGGATGTCGCTGATCTCGGCCGGCGGGTTCCCGTGTACCGCACGGAGATCTGCGGCGCAGCCGGTGGTGATCGCGCCCTTACGACCGCTGAGGCCGCAGACGGCAGCCGCGACGGAGGTGACGTTCTCAAGCACCTGAGTTTTCGTGAAGCCGACGCTGGTCGCGCTGACAACGCCGTGGGGTAGCACGCCGTGCGGCTTGTGTCAGACCGACACCGGCGTCCGAGCTAAGCACGATGCGCACCCCCATCGTGTGCATCCGCTCGACGTTGTCCCGGACTTTGTCAGCCCTTGCCTTGAGGATCGGCGGTAGGTCGATGCCCGGGATGGCCGCGGTCACGCTGA
>JAYTHM010000109.1:0-1866 GCA_043732645.1 Frankiales bacterium | reverse complement strand
AACCGCCCCCGCGGTCGATCACCTCGATCACACAGGCCCGACCATCGATCCCTACGGCCACCTCGTAGTCCTCGGTCCCGTGAGCGTGATCCAGCACGTTCGTGCACGCCTCGGTTAGCGCCAGCTCGACGTCGCCGATCGTCTCCTCACGTGCCCCGAGCATCTGGAGAGAGCTCTTGAGGATCTTGCGCACGACGGGCACGCTGGCCGCGTCGCGAGGCAGCGCGAGCGTCAGCTTGATCTTCATGGCGTGCTCCTACCCTCCAGGTGCGCGCTCCTACCCCCCGGTCCCCAGCGGGCCCCCTTGCTGGGGGCACCAGTAGGGTCGTCCCGTGGCCGTGTACAAGATCGTCGTCGACGTCATGCTCAAGCCGGAGATTCTTGACCCCCAGGGTCAGGCGGTGGCCAACGCGCTCCCAAGCCTCGGCTTCCCCAGCCCGGCGAGCCTGCGCATCGGCCGGCATGTCGAGTTGGCCCTCGAGGCAGCCGACGCGACGGCAGCGCTCGAGCAGGCCACCAAGATCGCCGACACCTTACTGGCCAACCCGGTCATCGAGGACTACACCGTCCGCCTCGCCTGATCACGCAGCCCGAGCCACGCTCTGGGTGCGCATGGCCAGCGGCCGGAGCTTCCGCTGCTCGCAAGGTGTACTGGCTGCGACAGCAGCCTCTGGGCAGGGTGGGGGGTCAGGTCCGGCGGAGGTAGGTGTCGAACGAGGAGCCGGTGAGGCGTTCATAGGCCTCGACATACTTCGCGCGGGTCCTGTCGACGACCTCCTGCGGCAGCACCGGCCCTGGCGCGGCCTTGTCCCACCCCGAAGTCGTCAGCCAGTCACGGACGAACTGCTTGTCGTACGACGGCTGGGGCCTTCCAGGGCTCCAGGTGTCAGCCGGCCAGAAGCGGGAGGAGTCCGGGGTGAGCACCTCGTCACCGAGGACGAGGGTCCCGTCGAGCAGGCCCAGCTCGACCTTCGTGTCAGCCAGAATGATGCCAGCCTCGGCGGCCACGGAGCCACCGCGGGCGTAGACACGCAGGGTCACCTCCCGCAGTTCGGCGGCGAGGTCCGCGCCGACCTGCTCGACGACCTCGGCGTAGGACATCGGCAGGTCGTGCTCGCCCACCGGAGCCTTGGTCGACGGGGTGAAGACGGGTGCGGGGAGCCGGGAGCCGTCGACCAGCCCGGGTGGCAACGAGAGCCCGCTGACGATGCCGGTCGCGGCGTAGTCGGTCAGCCCACCGCCGGTGAGGTAGCCACGGGCCACGCACTCGACGGCCACCATGTCGAGCCGCTGCACCAGGACGGCGCGGCCCTGAACGGCCGCGGCCCACTCCCCGAGCGCGGGCACGAGGTCGGCGGTGACGACGTGGTTCGGCACGACATCGGCCAGCTGCTCGAACCACCACAGCGACAGCCCGGTCAGGACGGCGCCCTTGTCGGGGATGACGGTCGGCAAGATCACGTCGTACGCGCTCATCCGGTCCGAGGCGATAAGCAGCAGCTGGTCGTCTCCGACTGCGTAGAGGTCCCGAACCTTGCCGGAGTGGAGCAGCGGGAGCGGGATCGTCACCCGGCCAGTCTGTCAGCCCGGCAGATCGTCAGCCCAGCTGGAACACGAGGCCGACGAGCACGGGCAGGCCGATCGTGGCCGCGACCCAGCCGCAGCTGCGGAGCAGGACCCCGGCGAGCACCGGGCCGGCCGCCAGCAGGCACAGGGCGAGCAGACCGAGCAGGAAACCACCCCCGTGGTTGGCGCCCGTGCACGAGATGAAGCAGCCCGACCATGTGACAGCCGCGACGAACCCCAGGACGGCAGCCGTCGGCGGACCGACGACAGCGACCACGACGGTCAGCGCGATCCGCCAGA
>JAYTHM010000108.1:0-1868 GCA_043732645.1 Frankiales bacterium | reverse complement strand
TGCGGGAGGGCGTCGGCGAGGTGTCGCTTGAGGCGCTGCTGCGGGGTGACCTGGGCGGAGAAGGTGCGCAGCTCCTCGAGCGAGTGCACGCCGACGTTGCCCAGTCGCCCGATGAGTCCGTGCAGCACGTCGACGGTGGCCTGTGCGTCGTGCAGGGCGCGGTGATCGGGTGTGACGTGCGTGCGAAACAACCGACTCAGCGAGGACAGTTTGCAATCTGGTGCCTCGTCGCGGGTGAGGACGCGGCGGGCCAACCGAGCGGTGTCAAGAGAGTCAAAGGCCGGCCACTCGAGGCCGAGTTGACTGCAGCCTGCCCTGAGGAAGCCCAGGTCGAAGGGCGCGTTGTGCGCGACCAGGACCGCGCCGTGGGCGAACTCGAGGAAGGCGGGCAAGGCCGCCGACAGGCGGGGGGCGCCGGCGACCATGCTGTCGGTGATGCCGGTAAGGACAGCGATGAACGGCGGGATGGCCTGCGCCGGGTTGACCAGCGTCTGGAACTCGCCGAGGACCTCGCCGCCGCAGACCTTGACCGCGCCGATCTCGGTGATGGCGCAGTCGAGGTGCGAGCCACCGGTGGTCTCGAGGTCCACGACCACGAACACCGTGTCCCGCAGCGGGGTTCCGAGCTCGTCGAGCGTCATCTGCAGCAGCACACTCCGCACGGTAGGTGCGGGGTCCGACAGGCCCTGGCAAGCACCGTGGCGACACGCCACCTAGAATCGAACCAAGGAGGTGCGGATGGCGGCAGTGGGCCATCGCGGGCGTTGGCTCGCGACGGCGGTCGTCGGAGTGCTCGCCCTCGGCTGCGTGCTCATCACCCAGCCCGGCGGTACGGCGGCCGCGTCGACCGTCCGGACCGTCGACGAGGACGTGACCGTCCCCGGTGGCCCGACCTTTCCCGGCACCGTGCGACTGACGACGACGCTCTACCTGCCGGCCGGGGCGTCGGCCGCCCATCCAGCGCCGGCGGTCATCGTGTCGCCCGGTTTCGGGCAGAACAAGGGTTCGGTGGCAGCTGACGCCCGGGCGCTTGCCGACCGCGGCTACATCGCGCTGGCCTGGACGATGCGTGGCTTCAACCTGTTCGCCCCGGACGGCGGCAAAATCGCCCTGGACGCCCCTGACGCCGAGGTCGCCGACCTGAGCCGCCTCATCGACCACCTGGCCCAGCGCCCCGACGTCCTGCACGACAGCGCCAACGACCCGCGGGTCGGCCTGGCCGGCGGCTCCTACGGCGGTGGCGTCTCGCTGATGGGCGCGGCCCTTGACAAGCGGGTCGACGCGATCGTCCCCGTCATCACCTGGAACAGCTTGGAGTCCTCGCTCCTGCCGGGCGGCGTCTTCAAGGCGCAGTACGCCGCGGTCTTCTTCGCCGGCGCGGCCAGTGGAGGCTGCCGGTTGTTCGCCGCGCGGGTCTGCCAGACCTACACGCGCATCGCGCAGACCGGTCTCGCGACCCCAGCCGACCGGGCGCTGCTGCGGGCCTCGAGCCCCGGGCCCATCGCGGACCGGATCACCGCCCCGACCCTGCTGATCCAGGGCGAGGACGACACGCTGTTTCCCCTGTCAGAGTCGCTCGCGACCGCACATGCCCTGAAGGCCAACGGAACCGAGGTCCACATGGTCTGGATGAAGGGTGGCCATGACGTGCCGTTCGGGGCCGCCGGCGAGTCCCGCATCCGGTCCATGACGGCCACGTGGTTCGACCGTTGGCTGCGTCGGGACACCCGCGTCAGCACCGGCCCGGTGTTTCGCTGGGACCGCAGTGGCGGCGACCCCGGCACGTCGGCCGCGCTGCCGCCGATCCGGCCGGTCGGCACCGTCGCCGTCGAGGGGCCGGCGGCCGTCACGGTCACCAACCCAGCCGG
>JAYTHM010000107.1:0-1876 GCA_043732645.1 Frankiales bacterium | reverse complement strand
TACACCGGTCCGAAACTGCCCTGGACCTGGATCGGCGACGAGAAGAAGTACACGTGGTCCAAGGCGCCGCGGTACGACGGCAGAGTCATGCAGGTGGGGCCCGTGGCCCGCGTCCTGCTGGCCTACGCACAAGGTCATCAGCGCACCGTGGAGTTGGTCGACGACGCGCGCAAGAGAATCGGCATCACCTTGGCCCAGCTGAACTCGACGGCCGGTCGGATCCTGTGCCGGGCTATCGAGGCTGTTACCGCAGCCGAAGCCATGATCGAGCACACCTACGCACGCTTCATCGACAACATCTCCCACGGAAACGTCGACGTCTTCAACCCGGAGAAGTGGGAGCCTTCCTCCTGGCCGGCACGGAGCCAGGGCTTCTCGGTGCTGGAGGTCGCTCGCGGAAACCTCAGCCACTGGTGCACGATCGAGGACCAGAAGATCTCGCGCTACCAGTGCGTGGTGCCCACCACCTGGCTGTCAGGCGGCCGGGATCCGCAGGGGCAGGCTGGCTCCTATGAGTACTCCCTGGCCCACGGCGGGAAGCATCCTCTCCGACTGCCGGATCAGCCGCTCGAGCCATTGCGGACGATCCACTCCTTCGACCCGTGCATGTCGTGCGCGGTGCACGTACTCGATCCCGAGGGGGGAGAGCTTTTCCGGGTGAGGACGTCGTGAAGCCGCACGGGGGGCCGCTCGCCGGTCGAGGGCTCGGTCGCATCCAGGTCGGCACCCCGGTGTCGCTCGGACCCACCAGCAGCGGTCGGCTCCTCGCGCTGGCGGCTGGGGCCGCCCCGGTGGACTCCATGGATCCGGTGGACGTCGGGCTGGTCGCCGAGACCCGCGCCTACTACGACGAGCAGCCGATGCCGGCCGTCCAGGTCGACTCGTTCGATCCCGCCGTCACGACGCGACGGCACAGCCTGAGCAAGGTGCGGGGACTGACCTACCCGGACGGGATCGTGGCCGACGAGTTGTTCATCATGCGCGGCGACCTGCGGTCAGTGGCCGGAGCCGCTCATCTGGGACCAGATCGACGCCTGCTGCTGAACACCAACGCCGGATATGTGGAGCGCCACGGCTACCGGCCCCTCGCTGTCGCGTCAGCGCCGGTAGCAGCGGACGGCACGCCCGGGCCGTTTGAGATGCACGGGTTCGTCCCCGTGCGGACCTCACGGGCGAGAGGCTTCCGGGGCGACGTGACCAGCCACACCCAGGAGTGGGTGCGGGTTCCGGTCTGGCCTGCCGCCCTGCGCTGGCTGCACTGGCTCAACGTCGCTGCCCTCGTGGTGCTGACGGTGACCGGTTTCTACATCGCCGACCCGTTCTTCAGCCCAGGCGCCGGCCAGCGCACGGGCTTCTTCATGGGCTGGGTTCGGTTCGTGCACTTTGCTGTCAGCTACGGCTGGGTGACCTTGGGCGTGATCCGGATCTACCTCCTGTTCTTCTCCCGCAACCGATTCGTCCGATGGCCGACGCTGTGGCCCATCAAGGGCAAGCAGGACGTGCGAAACCTCGGGCGCACCATCTCGGCCTACCTGCTGATCCATCCTGATGAGGCCCCGACCTACATCGCGCACAACCCTTTGCAACAGCTGTCGTACACGGCGATCTACCTCATGGCGATGGCACAGGTCGTCACCGGCTTCGCACTCCTGGGCCTCTACGACTCACACCAGTGGTTCTGGGCACTGCTTCACTGGCCCATCGTCCTTCTTGGCACCCCGACGATCCGGCTGATCCACTACCTGATCATGCTGCTGTTCTGGGTCTTCCTGATCCTGCACGTCTACCTCGCGGTACGCGCCGATACGTTGGAGCGGCACGGCGGTCTATCGGCGATGGTCAGCGGCGGTGTGTGGCTACGGAAGGGGTCCCATCC
>JAYTHM010000106.1:0-1878 GCA_043732645.1 Frankiales bacterium | reverse complement strand
CGCTCTGGAAGGCGCCGCGCACGATGCTGGCAACGGTGACCTGTCCGGCGAGCCGGTCGTCGTAGGTGACGGCAAAGGGCAGGCAGCGGCCGTCCTTGGCCTCCCGGCGAAGGACCCGCAGCATCCCGGAGTAGGACTGCGTGCTGTGCCGCTCGCACCAGGGCACCTCGGGCCCAGCCGGCTGGCGACCCTCCCACGGCGAGAGCCACTGCTCGTTGCGGATCCGCGACTCGCTCCACGCGCCACTGTCCCGCAGCCGGAGCGGCCGGATGCCAACGCGTTCGTGGGTCGCGCTATACGGCCAGCCGGGGGCGGCCACGTCAGTGGTCCCCGCCGCGCAGCTGCGCCAGGGCATGACCGACAACCGGAGCGAGTACGGCGACCCCGTCGCGGACCCCTCCGATCGAGCCGGGCAGGGTCACCACCAAGGTGCGGTCGATCGTGCCCGCCACCCCCCGCGACAGGACAGATGTCGGGATCGCCTCCCGGTTGTCGAGCCGCAACGCCTCGGCGAGCCCCGGCACGAGTCGCTCGAGCAGTGGACCGACGGCCTCGGGGGTGACGTCGCGCGGCGACAGGCCGGTGCCTCCGGTGGTCACGACGAGGTCGGCGTCGGCAACGGCCGCGCGCACCGCCGACGCCACGGCGGAGGCCTCATCCGGGACGAGCACCACGGGGGCGACGGCGAAGCCGAGGTCGGCGAGCAGGGTCGCGAGCAACGGCCCGGACGTGTCGGGACGCACGCCGGCGTAGGAGCGGTCGGACACCGTGATCACCGTCGCCCGGGACCCGGCAGGAAGGTCGGTCAACGCTCCCACGAGCCGGTCTTCCCGCCGGTCTTGGTCAGCACCGCGATCCCGCCGATGGCACTGCGCGGGTCGACGGCCTTGGTCATGTCGACGACGGTGAGGCAGGCGACGGTGACGGCGGTGAGGGCTTCCATCTCGACGCCGGTCCGGTCCGCGGTGCGCGCGGTGGCCGTGACGGCGACGCCGGCGTCGTCGACGACCAGGTCGACAATCACGCCGTGCAGCGCGATCGGGTGACACAGCGGCACCAGGTCTGCAGTTCGCTTGGCTCCCATGATCCCGGCCACCCGGGCCACCGCAAGGACGTCGCCCTTGGGGACGCCCTCACCGCGCAGCAGCGCAACGCACTCAGCTGACAGGTCGACCCGGCCTACGGCGGTCGCCGTACGGACGGAGACGTCCTTGCCGGAGACATCCACCATCCGGGCCGCGCCGTGCTCGTCCACGTGCGAGAACGAGCCTCCCCCGGCCGTCACTGGCCTCGGCGCTCAAGCAGCATGGCCTGCACCGCGGAGCCGGCCGGGATGTGGGTGACGTCCTCCCCGACGACCGCGAAGGCGTTGGCGCGGGCCAGGCCCGCCACCAGGTGCGAGCCGGTGCCTGAGACGGGCGAGACGACGTACCGGCCTTCCTGGACCGACAAGGCGACGCGCAGGTAAGACCGCTTGCCCGCCGGCGAGGTGAGGTCGGCCGTGGTGACCGCGGAGACGACCGGCCGATGGACCTGCTCGGCGCCGAGCATCCGGCGCAGGGCCGGCCGGACGAACGCCTCAAAGGACACCATCGCGCTGACCGGGTTGCCGGGCAGGCCGAAGACGGGTGTGCTGTCGGGGCCGATCGTGCCGAAGCCCTGGGGCATCCCAGGCTGCATCGCGACCTTGTGGAAGCCCACGGTCCCGATGCGCGACAAGACCTCCTTGACGACGTCATAGGCACCCACCGAGACGCCACCGCTGGTGACGAGGACGTCGGCCCGGACGAGCTGATCCTCCAGCGTCGCGAGCAGCGTGCTCGAGTCGTCCGGGACGATGCCCACGCGGTAGGCGATCGCGCCGGCCTCCAGGCAGGC
>JAYTHM010000105.1:0-1878 GCA_043732645.1 Frankiales bacterium | reverse complement strand
AAGAAGCGGCGCGGAAACTTGAGTCTCTGGACCAGCGACGCGGGCGGCCTGCTGGTGGTCGCCGAGGACGCGGTGCAGTGGGGCGACGTCATCGACGGGTAGGTGCCGTTCCTGCACCTCGAACCACCGGCAGCTCCATGATGAAGAACCGGCCTTATTTGCAGTCCTGAGCTGCCGCATGAACGCCCAGGAGCAGGCGTTCATGCGGCAGTCCCGCCGGTGCGAGGAAATGATGCTGTCTACAGTGCCGCGGTGGTCGGCCGACATCGGGAAGCGACAAAAATCCTGCCCCTTCGCCATCCCGGATGGACCGGTCGGACAGAATGTCCGTTCGATACGGGTGCTGTTTACGCCCGGTAGTGCGAGGCCGGGTTAAGCAGTGCGAGCAGGTGGTCAGCCGCAGCGGCGGCAGCGCCTTGCTCTCGCAGTTGTGCTCCGAGTCGGGCCGCAGCTTGCCGGGCGTTCGCAGACTCGAGCACGTGCAACACGGCGGTTCGGATTTGTTGCGGTGTCGCGTTGCGGGTCAGGAGGACGGCTGCTCCTTGATCGGCGACGGACTGGCCAATCATCTTCTGGTCGAGCATCGGATGCATCGGCATGATGACCAGAGGCAGGTCGTGCGCGAGGGCGAGCATGGTTGTCGCGTGGCCGCCGTGGCCGACGACGGCCTGGACTACCGGCATGACCTCGGCATGGGGTTGCGTTTGGTGGAGCTCGGCGTTATCCGGTGTTCGCAGATCATGGACGGGAACGGCGCCGGTCGTCGCGATCACGTGGATGGGCAGGACCGCAAGGCCGTCGAGCACGGCCTGCAGGGTCTGCTGCTGGCCAGGGAAATAGTTGGTGCTCAAGCTGACGAGCACTTGTGGCTCATCCGGGTTTTCCACACTCACGGCCAGCGGGGCGGGCTGGATAACGCCGACATGGCGGACGTTTTGGGGCAGCGGCCCGTTCGTTGCCGGATCGAGGGTGGGGTCGGCGGTCACGAGTACCAAGTCTGCCGCGTGCCAGAGACGTAGGGGTTGCAAGCGGCGGGTGCGGGCGATCAGGCCGATGGGGCCACGGTTCCAGGTGCGGACCAGGTACTGCTGGTAGGTATGGACGAGCGCGGCGTACGGGACAGTGAGGCTGCGAGCCGCGTCCAGCACCCCAAGCAGGAGAGCATCGATGACGATGAGGTCCGCGGGTTCCTTGATCAACGTCTCGCGCAGGTCGGACCCCATACCGCGGTCGGTGAACATCCGCCCGTAGCGCCGGGCTCCGGATATCCCCCCGGCCGGGGTGAGTGGTGACCACGACAACGCCGTCCGGAAGGGCGTGAAGCCGTAGCCAGCGCTTTCGAGCCTGGTGGCCTGCTGCGGGTGGGCGAGGAAGCGAACGCGGTGGCCCCTGCCCCGTAACTCGGCCGCGAGCCCGAGCGCGGGTGGGACGTTGCCGCCCCCGTCCCAGGTCACGATCACGATCTCGCTCATGTCAGCTCTCCACGCTGCTCAGCAGGGCTTGGACCATTAGGCGGATCCGCTGCTCGACCGCGGCCGGCTGCAATCCGCGGTCGCGACGCAGCAGCTTCCAGGCGTAGACGTCGGTGGCCACCACGAGCAGGTCAGTCAGCGGGCCGCGGTGACGCGGCGATCGCTGCGACAGTTGCGGAGCGAAGACTGAGCGGACCCAGGCCCGGTGGACAGTTCGACCTTGGTCGGTCACCTGCCAAGCGCGTTCGTCACGGCGCTCCTGCGCCAGCATCGCCAATGCCCAGTCCCCGGTCGTCTCGTAGTGGCCGATCAGCGCATGGACGGCCGCAACGACATCGCCCGCGGGCGCGGAGCGCTCGCCAATGACGTGTTCACGCGCGAATGTCTCAAGCTCCCTGTACAGCTT
>JAYTHM010000104.1:0-6534 GCA_043732645.1 Frankiales bacterium | reverse complement strand
GTGACGACTCGCTTTTTGGCTTCCTCCTCTTCGTGAGGGCGTCGATGTTTGTGGGCCGAGCTAAATGTGAGCCCACCGTCGATGTGGAGCTTTCGGCGCTGATTCCTCCGTCGCACGGATCGGTCGTGGGCCTTTCAGATTGGGACCCGTCGTTTCAGGAGCCAGTCTTTTGGTGTTGGGCTGAGTGAGCGCGACGGAACCGCCTCGCGTGCCGTGTTCCAGGGTGCTTGCGATCTGTGCGCGGGGAGGTAGCCCGGCGCGCGCGAGTGCACCAGCGACTGCAAGTTGCGTGTTGGGCTGGGTGTCGCATGGGGTGATCTCGTCACTCATGTACGGCGGTTCCTCCGTTCTCCGTCGTTTGGGGCGGTGGGTATGGAAGTGGGACGTTCGTCATAGTGGGGCCGACCGGTCTTAGTTGCTGGCCAGTCGGGTTTCGTCGTACTGGCGGGTGTCAGGCTGACGGAGTGTCCAGTTGACGGTGCGGACGCCTGGTTCCAGTGACAGCCGGGTGACGATCGGGTCGAGCAGGGTCCGTGCGGTGCCTTCGATGAGCAGGTCGGCCGTGAGGGTCACGGCGGTGCTGGCCGCAGGGTGATCGTCCTGAGTTGCGGAGGTCGCCAGGGCGCTGGATGGGGCCTGTGTTGAGAGGCTTTGCAGGGCGATCGTCGGGTCGGTGAGGGTGGCGAGCAGTTGCGCTCGTACGTGAGGTTCGTTCTTGCGTCGTACGGTGAGTTGCAGGGTGTAAGCGGTGATGGCTTCCTCGGCCGCTGAGGGTGCCCGGTCGATCGCTCGTCCGAGGGGCCGGCCGAGGAGGTGGACCAGGATGATGGCTGCGGTTGCGGTGAAGGCCAGGGTGTAGCGGCCAGTGGTGGCGAGCAGGGAGGCCGCCGCCGAGCACCATAGGGTCGCGGCGGTGTTGAGCCCTTGGATGTTGAACCCGTCTCGAAGGATCACTCCGCCGCCGAGGAAGCAGACGCCGGAAACGACGTAGGAGGCTACGCGGGTAGGGCTGCCGGCGTCACCGACGACATCGGAGTAGAGCACGAAAAGCGCGGCTCCGGTGGCGACGAGGGTGTTGCTCCGCAGCCCGGCCATCCGGGAGCGGTACTGCCGTTCGATGCCGATCAGCAGCCCGCAGCCCATGGCTGCCCCAAGGCGTCCCAGGAACGTGAGGTCGGACAGGTGGCTGCTGGACGTCGTGAGTGTGGTGATTGTCATGGCGGGGCTTCCTTGGCGGCGCTGGGCCTGATCGGGATCGAAAGGCTGGAGAGGTGGCCCGCCGAACGGGCTGTCACTGGGTCGCGTGTGTCGGTTGGGCGTCGTGGTGCGGAATGTCCAGTGGCTCACGCCGCGGTGGGGCTGCCTGCTGACTTGGGCGTGGTGGGCGGCCCCACTGGTGGTCGTGTGGGTGGGTCAGTTGCCGGTGGCGACCTGGGCGATCTTGACGATGACTAGAGCGGTTGCCAGCAGCAGGTAGCTGCGTAGGACGGTTAGGCCGGTCTTGCGCTGGGTGGTCATGACGGGCCGCTGGAGCAGTTGCAGGGGGGGCATCCGCCAGTTCAGCTTCTCGTGGTTTCCCAGCCGCGCCGGTGACTCGGAGGCTGAGGAGTTCGCGGGGCGGTGTCGGCGGTTCTGCAGGAGCAGTCCCAGTCCGATCGCGGCGCCGAGCAGCGACCCGAATCCCAGGATCTGCACGATGACGGTGCCGGTGATGTCGGGGAACAGCACCGCCGCGGTCAAAATGATCGACAGCAGGACCAGGACCCAGATGATCGCGGCGGTGAAGGCGTTGAGGCGGCGGCTGTTGACCCAGGGTCCCAGGACTTGCTTGTCGTTGCACAGCAGCAGCAGGAACACCGTTGCGGAGGGGAGCAGGACACCGGCGAGGGTCTGCACGCCGGTGGTGAGCAGCCCGAGGGGGCTGCCTGGGATCAGGACGATCACGGCCGCTAGGGCCATCAGGGTGGCGTAGATGGCGTAGAAGCCTTTGGCGTCGCTGGGCTTGCGGTGCAGTGAGTGCTTGACCCCCAGCACGTCACTGACGGCGTATGACGTGGCCAGGCCGACGGCGGCGGCGCCGATGATGCTGGCGTCCAGCAGCGCGATCGCGAACAGTACCCCAGCGGTGTGGGAGACGTACCGGCCCAGGCCGTCGGCGACGCCGCGGGCATCGGTGAAGTTCCCGGCCTCGGGGTGGCCGTGGAAAGCGGCGTAGGAGAAGCCGAACATCGCTGCGCCGCCGATGACGACGATCACGATCCCGATCCACAGGTCGGCCTTCTCATACCGCATGAAACGGGGGGTCAGGCGCTTGTCTACGACGTAGGACTGCTGGAAGAACAACTGCCACGGCGCGACCGTGGTCCCCACGATGCCAATGATCAGCAGCATGACGTCAGCGAGCTTGGCGCCGTGCGGGAGCGCGGGGGTGATCAGGTCGTGACCAATGTGGCCCATCGGTGGGTGGGCCAGGACATACACCGGGATGAGCAGCAGCGAGACGCCGATCAGGATCAGGCACAGTCGCTCGAACCGGCGGAAGCTCCCGGTGCTGGCGGCCGCGACGACCAGGACCGCGGCCAGCAGGACGCTGGGGACCTTCGGCAGTCCGAGGTAGCCGACCGCCAGTGTTATCCCGATGAACTCCGTCACGATCGTCAGCGCGTTGAGCAAGAACAGGTCGATGACGCTGAACGCGCCCCAGAACCTGCCGAACCGCTCCAGGATCAGCCGGGCGTGCCCCACCCCGGTGACCAGCCCCAGCCGCACGACCATCTCCTGGTTCACATACAGCACCGGGACCAGCAGCAGCAACGTCCACACCAGCGTGGTGCCGTAGTTCTGCCCGGCCTGGGTGTAGGTCCCGAACGCACCGGCGTCGTTGTCCCCAACCATCACGATCAACCCCGGCCCCAAGATCGCCAGCAGCGTGGTGAGCTTCGCGCGCAGGCCACGGCGCGGCCCGTGGTCGTCGATCCTGATCGTGCCCAGCCCTCCTTCGACGTCGCCGACGTGCATCACATCCAGCACCGCAGTCGATGAGGCAGAGACTGTGCCGTCCGAGGTTCCCAGGGAGGTTCCAGGGGTGGTGCCCGGCGGTCCGTCGAAGAAGCCATCGTGGGTCTTGAAGGTCATGACAAGTCCTTTGCGGGTTTGACGCCGAGCGACGTCAGAAGAGTCAGAAGATGTGGTGGACGAGGTGCACGGGGTGGCTGTTGCTGATGCCTCGGGAGGTCACGTCCCTGGCCGGTCGGTCACACGGCTTGCGGCGACGGCGAAGCGGAGGGAATCGGCCCGACGCGAACTGGTATCAGGCGGCGGTCGGTATGACCGAGGAGTCGGGGACAGCCGCAGCTGCGGAGGTGAGCAGGTGCTGAGCCGCCCGTGTGGCGACGAGCCGCAGGACAAAACCCGGCACGCTGGCTCCCACCGGCTCAGCAGCCAGGGGCAGCAACGGTTCGAGCACCTGCACCAGACCCCTCAAGGCCGGAGGGGAAAGCAGATCAGCAGGTACCGGGCCGAGCATGGTGGTGGGCAGCGACCAGGTCCATGCGGACGGTCCCTGGCCCCAGGTGATGGTCACGGGCATAGCGAACTCCGGGAAGGTGGTCCCGACCTGCAGCCCTCAGAACCCCGGGGGTCTTTCGATCAGCAGGTGATCGAACTACCGGCGGGACGCTGCGGACGGCACGTGGCGGGACATGGCTGACGGGGGATGGTCACGCTCAACGCCCGTACTGTGACTGGACTCCATGTCCTCACCCCCTCCGCCATCTCGACGCCTCAGCGTCCGTGATGCAGCGCAGGGAACCCACATCAAGCAGCATGCCTGATGTCGGCATCCCTATCGTCAGAGCTTCGGCACTGCGAGCCGTGTCCCGAAGGAAGCCACTTGGGCCCACCCCTTAAGCCGGAGAGGGCTGTCCTGACCCGGGGCGTCTTTCGACGTTCAGGGTCAGTGGCCTATGTGCTCGCAGACGCCTCACCTAGCGAGATGCTGCGCCAGTAGCATCAACTGCGAGACGCGCACCGTCAAGTCGAGCGTCTCCCTCAACTGGGATGCCCTGCGCGGCCTCTCGAACTTCCGCACATCGGCAGCGGCGTTCGAACGGCCGCCCGGATCATGCACCGACCTGAATGGCATGCGTCGTCGCCGCCTCGACCATAGCCCCGCCCACGACTTCGGCAGGCCGCTGCTGCTGCTGACAGAGGAGAGACGTCGTTACTCGTCAACCTGTTCTGATGGCAAGGTGCCGCTCGGCGCTCTCCCGCCGAAGCTCCTCGCCCGAGCAGGTAGTGACGAACTACCTCGTCCCAGCGGTGAAAGCTCCTCGATCACGAGCAGGCGTTCTCCGTCGTCCGCTCACCGGGGAGGAAGCGCCCGGCCCGCGGCAGAAGCGGTTTTCTTCTGACTCACCAGGATGCGATGCCGCTGTCCCAGGTGGAGAAGGTGCCTGTGGGTCGTCGTCGAGCATCGCAAGCCGCACCGCTTCGGTGGCTGCCACTGCGGGGTTGCCCCCGCCATCGCAGGGAGCAACGGGGCAACATCGCCGGGCGGCGGACTCAGCGGTACGGGAGCCATCGTGCTTGTCCTTGCCGCTCTCGGCGACCCATTCTTTTGCCCGCCTGGGGCGACACGCCTAGAGCAGAAAGTGACTACAGACATGGCAACACCTTCGAGCTTTGCCGGTACTACTAACGAGCAAGAAGCCAAGCGGTAGGCCTAAACCCCGCTACGAAGGGATCGTGGGCCGCCGATGATCGAACTCGCTCCCCATCACGGCCCCTTCGGACCATTAATGGGGCGAGCGACAACCGGGCAGGGCGGTTCGACGTGGCGACCCTCCTCGGCACCTGCAGTATCCCTCGCGGCCAATGCCCGGGGCAGCCGCCTGAGAGTCCTCGACACCTTGCGTAGCTGCCCTCACAGGGGCAGCAGCATGGTTGTACGTGGCTGTCTTGGCTAGTGCGACTAGCCGAGTGAGAGGCCGTTCAAGTGAGCAAGCCACCGACCACGGCCAAGCGGCCCAAGAGCGCGTTCACTGAGCCGACCACGGTTCGACCGCTAGGCAGCACTCCGAACGCTTGAGCCTGGCCCGCTCGGGCGGGCTGAGATGACTCAGCAGGCTCAGCAGCGACCGGCCGCGCCCCACCCTCCACCGGGGGGAGTGGCGGGTAGCCGAACATGAGGGCACCGTGCGCTTACCCACCGGGACGGGGTCTCTACGCTCGGCATAGTGGTGGTCCTGCCCTCCGGCCCAAAGTATTGGTTGCAAGGAGGCCAGAGTATCTTTGTCCGATGGCTGAACTGCAGCAACTTCTTGATAATCTAGACGCGGATAACTTACGCCGTGGTGTTCAATTCGAGATTATCATTCAGTGGTTTCTTAAGAACTCACCTACGTATCGTGATCAACTGCGCCAGGTGTGGCTGTGGGACGAGTGGTCGGGGCGCTGGGGTAACGACGCGGGGATTGACCTGGTTGCCGAGGATGTTAGTGGCAAGCTGTGGGCCATCCAGGTTAAGGCATATGCATCTAACTACACTGTGACGAAAGCCGATGTGGACACGTTTCTTTCCGAGTCATCGCGCGCGGTCTTCTCATACCGACTCCTGATCGCTAGCACGGAACTGGTGAGCCGCACGGCTAAGCGCACGATCGATGGTCAAGAGAAGAAATGCGGCATGCTTCTTCGCGACGCCCTAGAGGCCTCAGGCATAGATTGGCCCTCAAGCCCCACTGCTCTTCTTCCGGTGAAGGCCAATCCGAAAGCTCCTCGGCCGCACCAGGCATCGGCGGTCCAGGATGTAATTGACGGATTCAGCCGCGGGGAACGCGGGCAGCTCGTGATGGCCTGCGGAACCGGTAAGACCCTGACTGCATTGTTCGTAGCCGAACGGGCGACCGCGAGGCGAACGCTGGTGCTGCTTCCTTCACTGTCGCTACTGGCGCAGACATTGAAAGAGTGGACTGCTAATGCAGCCAGGCCCTTCGCTTACCTGCCAGTTTGCTCCGACGAGACCGTCAATGCCGATCCTGACTCGGCTATCTCAACAACGTCTGAGTTAGGCTTTCCAGTAACGACTGACCCTGAGGAGATAACAACCTTCCTTCGTTTGCCCGAGACTGACCTGGTGGTCTTCGCCACCTATCAGTCCTCTCCCCGAATTGCCGAGGCGTTCAAGGCCGGCGCAGTACCCGAGTTTGATTTGATCATTGCCGATGAAGCGCACCGCTGCGCCGGTCGTGTGTCGAATGCATTCGCGACGGTACTCGACCAGACCGCAATCCCCGCGCGTCGCCGATTATTCATGACGGCCACACCCCGATTTTTCACCGGTGGGGTGCTTGGGTCCGCCAAACATAGCGACTTCGAAGTAGCGTCCATGGACGACAAAACGATGTTCGGACCAGTCTTCCACCGCCTGAGCTTCGGCGAGGCGATAGAGGGTGGGCTTTTGTCTGATTATCAGGTGGTCGTGATCGGGGTTGATGGGGACACTTATCTGGACTGGGCAAAGCGGGGTCGCTT
>JAYTHM010000103.1:0-1881 GCA_043732645.1 Frankiales bacterium | reverse complement strand
TACACCGACGTCGTCAGGGTGGTGAGCGACCGCTCGTCGAACCAGTCGTCGCGGGGCCCGTAGGTCAGTCGTAGCACCACCGGCTCGGTGGACCGGCGGGAAACGGTGAAGTCGACGGCGGGGATGGGCCCTGACCGTGGACCGACGGCGAGGTCGTCGCCGTCGGCCAGTGGTGGGGGACCGAGTCCGGACAGGATGTCGGTGGAGCGGCTGCCCAGCACCGGTGCGACGGTGAGCCCACCGGCAACAGCCAGGTAGGAGCGCACCCCGGTGACGGCCGTGCCGATGTCGACGACCTCGCCTGCCCTGACCGTGACCGGCACCCCCCATGCTGCGGGGCGCTGGTCGACCGAGACGGCTGCCGGTGCCCCGGTGACGGCGACGACCACATCGGTGTTGGGCCGCAGGGACACCCCGTCGAGGGTGGTTTCCAGGACGGTGGCCTCCGCGGTGTTGCCGACGAGGCGGTTGGCGAGGGCGGCGGCGTCCTGGTCGAGGGCCCCCGAGTGGGGGACCCCGAGGTGCGCCATCCCCGGGCGACCCGCGTCCTGCAGGGTGGTCAGGGCGCCTGCTCGGACCACGGTCAGCGTGGGGGTGCCGGTTCTGCGACCGGGTGCAGGCTCGTCGTCGTGACGCCCGGGTGGGGGCGTCGGCAGCGCCGTGGTCTGGATGAAGCGGACTCGGGTGCCCGGTGGCAGCAGCGCCGGTGGGTCCCGGTCGGTGTCGAACAAGGCGCACTGGGTGGTGCCGATCAGCTGCCAGCCCCCGGGGGAGGGTCGGGGGTAGATCCCGCAGTAACGCCCTGCCAGCCCTACCGCCCCGGCGGGGACCATGGCCCGCGGGGTTGCATGGCGGGCAACGTCACGGGCTACGTCAGGGGCGCCATCACGGGCGACGCTGACGAGGTAGGGAAATCCGGGTGCGAACCCGGTGAATGCGACCCGGAACTCGGTGCCGGTGTGGCGGGTGATGAGCTCCGCCTCGGAGATGCCCCACGCGTGCGCCACCTCGGCGAGGTCGGCACCGTCGTAGACCACAGGAACCTCGACCACCGCACCGGAGGCGGGTTCATCCTGCCCCGGCGGCGACCGCAGGGACCGCACGATCGGCAGCACGAGGGCCAGGTCAACTCCGTCGAGGAGCAGCGTCCGTGCTCCGGGAACAACCTCCCGTGGAGGGGGCAGCACACCGTCGGCCACCAGCTGTGCCAGCGCATGCCCCCACCCGGCCACCACTCCCAGACAGTCCTGCGTCGAGCCCGTAACCTCCAGCAGCACGGCGCTGGCACCGACGGGACGAACCAGCACCTCAGCGCGCCGGGATGTTGGCGATGATGAGGGCCTCGGCCGCGTCGAGGTAGCTGCGCATCGCAAGACTCGCCTGCTGGTGCTCGCCCGCCTCGGCGAGGGCGAGGATCTCGGCGTTGCGGACCAGGAACGGGGCGTGCAGCACCGCCGGGTCCGCCACTAGCTGGAACGCGAGTCGCAGCTCGGCGAACAGCACTGTTACCGCTTGGTCCAGCCGCGTGCTGCCCCCAGCCGTGACGACCGCGAGGTGGAACCGAAGATCGGCTGTTCCGACCTCGCCCCAGGCCAGCCGCCCCGCGGCCGCGTCGCCGTCGCCCACCGCCGCCCGCATGTGCGCCAGGTGGTCGAACCCGAGTGGCCGGGCGAGGGCAGCGCACTCCACCAGGCGCCGGAAGGTGTAGATGTCGCTGACCTCCGGTGCGGTGATCCGCCGCACGAACACTCCTCGGTGGGGTTCGTGCACGACGAGGCGCTCGCCGATCAGGATCTGGAAGGCCTCGCGCAACGTGTTGCGGGAGACGCCGAGGATCGCCGCGAGCCGCTGCTCCGCGAACTGGGTTCCCGCGCGCAGCTC
>JAYTHM010000102.1:0-1885 GCA_043732645.1 Frankiales bacterium | reverse complement strand
GCGTCGGACCGCACTGGGGATTTGCGGATGCCGGCGACGACGAGGGCGATGCCACCGAGCAGTGCCACGCCGGCCGCCGCCCCGAGAAGGGCGTTCATGGCCGCCGCCGGTTGTAGGTGTCCTCGTCGAATCCGGCGTCGACGAGGTCCTGGCGCAGCCTCTCGGGCAGGTTCCCTGACAGCACGGTCCCATCGGGGCCGGGCAGGTACACCCGGGTCTCGGAGTGCCCTCGGCTGGTGGTGCCGCGGTCGCCGAGCTCGAGGGCGATGACATCGGCGACGTAGCGCCGGTGGCGGCGCTGCAGCCCGGCATCGTCGATGTGCACACCGGCGTTGGTGTCGGCCAAGGCCTGGTTCAGCGCTTGGGTGGCGTCGAAGCTGATGTGCACGATCAGGTCGATGTGGGAGGCGACCTGCCGCTGGGCGAACTCCTCGGAGACCCGACCGGAGTCCATGGCCATCGTGACGAGGCGGTCGACGCCGGCGGACGCGGAGTACGCGTGGGTGGTGCTCATCGACCCTGCACCGGCCTGCATGGCCTGCAGCATCGCGATGACCTCCGAGCCCCGGACTTCGCCGACGATGATCCGGTTGGGGGGCAGGCGCTGCGCCCGGTAGAGCAGGTCACTGACGGTGATCTCCCCGATGCGGGTTCCGTCGGCGGCCTTCTCGGTGCCACCTTGGCGGGCCTCCAGCGGCCACACCTGTTGGTGGCGGTGCGGTAGTTCCTCGAGCATGAGCTCAGACTCGGTTTCGATGACGATGATGCCTTCGGAGGGGTGGAACTCCGCGGCGAGGGCCCGCAGCAACACGGTTTTGCCCGATCCGCGGTCGCCGGTGACCACGATGCTTTTGCCGGCGCGCACCGCGGCCTTCAGCAGGGACGCAACGTTGTCATCGAGGGTGCCGTTGGCGACGAGGTCGTCGAGGCCGACGTCGCGGACGCGGTGGACGCGGATGGAAACCAGGGGCCGGGGACAGACCCAGGCCGTGGCCGCGAGTCGCTGCCCGCCCGCGAGTCGCTTGTCCAGGATTGGTTTGGCTCGGGAGAACTCGCGGTCGGAGGTCCCGGAGCGGGAAGCGAGGAACTGGATGTCGGCGATTAGCTCCTCGTCGGACTCGGCCACGGCGGGGCCTCGGACTATGCGCCCGTCGGACTTCAGCAGCCACACGTTGTCGCACCCGAGGATCGAGATGTTCTCCACGTCGCGGTCCCTGACGAGAGGCTCGAGGCGTCCCAGGCCGTAGAGCGAGTCGAAGATGGCTTGCTGCAGCTGCTGCAGCTCTCCTGGGGAGAAGGTGCGGCGCCCGTTGATGCCGGCGTCGGTGTCGTGGGAGCGCAGAAGGTCCAGGATCATCGACTTCGCCCGCTCCTGCTGGGCTTGTTCGTCGAGGTCGGGGCGCTCGGCGAGGCTGGTCGCGAGCTGCTCGGCGGCTTCGCTGCGCATCGACCGCACCAGCCGCCAGTCCACCTGCGTGAAGTGCTGTGGCTGTGCCGCTACCCCGGTCTGGGGAGCCATGGTGGTGGGCCGTGTGGTGGTGATGCCGTTCAGCGGCACCCGTAGGGGTGTCTGCAGGGAGGACGGGACCGGCCGGAACAGGGGTAGCGCGTCCAGGCCCACTGGTGGTGTTGTGGTGGGCTCAGGCATGCGGTGTCTCCATCGGTGCTCGCAGGTTGGTGGTGCGCAGCCGTGCTTGCCGCTCGGTGAGCTGCCGCTGGACGGCGGAGTTGGCGGCGTTGATGCTGCGGACGAACCCTGATTGCTGGAAGCGGCGGGGGGCAGTGGCGCCGAGGCTGAGCACCTCGGCGTTGACGGGATCGAAGTCGACGCAGGCGGTGACGGGCAGATCGAGGGCACCGCTGATGTCCTTGGCGCTGTAGGGCT
>JAYTHM010000101.1:0-6574 GCA_043732645.1 Frankiales bacterium | reverse complement strand
TTCTCGACCGGGTGCTGAGGGCGACCGTCACCGCCGACCTCACCGTCGTCGTGGGGCCCGAACGAGCCGTCCTGCGCCCCGTCGTGTGGGCCCGCGAGAACCCGGTCGGCGGTGGACCCGCGGCTGCCCTTGCCGCCGGCCTGGCACACGTGAGAGCTGACCTCGTCGTGCTGCTCGCCGCGGACCTGCCGTGGGTCACACAGCAGGCGGTGGCGGACCTGGTCGGCAGCGTCGGCAGCGCCGGCCGCGCCGGCCGCGACGGAACGGGCCTCCGAGGCGGGGCAGGCAGCGGGGACGAGGCCTACACCACAGACGGCACGGGCAGCAGTGACGGCGCGGTCGTCAGGGTTGGCGGCCACCCTCAGTGGCTGTGCTCGGCCTGGCGGACCACCTCTGTCTCGGAGGCAGTCCGTGGTCGTGACCTCGCCGGCTCATCCTTGCGCGGAGTGCTCCAGGACCTGCAGATCACCTGGGTGGACACCGCACCCGAGGGCACGTGGCGGGACTGCGACACCCCGGCTGATCTGGCCGACCTGATGGCACGAGGCGAAAGGCGCACGAGATGAGCACCTTGGATGACTGGGTGGCCGAGGCTGCGCGCGCCCTCGGGCTGGACGCGACCGTGGACACCACGCTGCTGCTGGACCTCGCACGCGAGGCAGCGCACGCAGTGGCCCGCCCCGCAGCCCCCCTGACGACGTACCTGCTGGGACTAGCCGTCGCCGGCGGTGCCGACGCCGGCGAGGCCGCCGGCACGCTTACTCGCCTGGCCCGCGAATGGCCGCCGGCCTGAGCTGCGCAGCTCAGGTCGCGACCAGGACCGCGAACAACAGGCAGAGGGCGATCGCCCCGAGCAGGTGCGCAGGGTCGGCGTTCTTGACCAGTGCCTCCACAGCAAAGACCAACACCCACAGGCCATGCAGGGCCGAGACCGGCCGCGTCGGTGCGTGCTGCATGTCTTTGATCTTATCCAGGGTGGCGCCGTCCGGCACGCCCCGTGAGCAGCATCAGTCCGCGAGGCGAGCCCGGAGCCGGTCGCGGGCGGGCGGCCACTCGGCTGCGAGTAGGGAGAAGTAGGCCGCGTCCCGCACGGACCCGTCCGGTCGACGCCGTTGGTGACGGAGCGTCCCGTCGTACGCGCAGCCGAGCTTGCGGATGGCGGCCTGTGAGCGGGTGTTGAGCGCGTCGGTCTTGAGGGTGACCCGTTCGGCGCCGAGGTCGGCGAAGGCGTGCGACAGAAGCAGCAGCTTGCAGGTGGGGTTGACGTCGCTGGCCCAAAGGTCCTTGCGGTACCACGTCCACCCGATCTCCAGCCCGCCCACGTCCAGGTCCACGTCCAGGTACGACGTGCCACCGGCCGCCCGACCGTCGACGACGACCGCCCACGCGAGCCCGGGATGGGTCTGCCGGAGCTGTGCCATCTCCTCCAGGGTCGTAGGCCGTGTGGTCAGCCACCGCCACACGTCGTCGTCCTGCGCAGCCTCCAGCAGGTCTACGTCGTGCTCGGCAGCGAGCGGTTCGAGCCGGACGCGACCGCGCGTGAACGCAATCGGCTGCGGCGCCTTCACAGCGCCTCCCACCGTCGTCGCTCGGTTGCGATCATGATTGAGAGCGTAGACGGCACTCCCGCAGGCGCGGGCTCGTTGGGCCGTGTGCGGGAGGAGGTCCGGTGGAACAGATGCGGGCGCTGCGTGTCGTGGCCCGGCTGCGCGAGCGGGGGCTCGACGCGCACCTGGAGCGGGCGTCCATTTACCAGTTCGGAGTGCGTGTCATGCTGCGGGACGGTCGGCAGGCGATCTGGGACACCGACGGCACGATCGGCCTGGAAGCACAGCTCATGCGCAACGGGGTCCTCGTCGGTTACGTCCCGCAGCTGGAGGGGTCCGAGGACTTCGACGAGGACCAGACGGTCCTGGCGATCGCTGCGACCGACTACGACAGGCCCATCCCCACACCCCGCACGACGGCCGTCGGGAACCCGTTGCCGCCGCCGGGTGGGGCCCTCCGGCGGTTCCTGGGTGGCCTCCGGGAGTGACGCTCAGCCGCCGAGGGCCAGCGCTGTTGCGAGCAGCACCGCCTCCTCGCCTGGCCTCCCGATCAGCTGAAGGCTCGCCGGTGGCCCGTCCTGGCGGGCCACCGGGAAACACACCGCTGGAAGCCCCGCGAGGTTGACCGGAAGGGTGAGCCGCAGGCCGTACATCCGTTCCGGCTCGTTCCTGGGGGCTGGCGCGTCGCGCAGCACAGGGAGGGCGATCACGTCCACCTGCTCCAGGGCGGTCAGGACCTCGATGAGCCAGGCCCGTCGTACAGCTCCTGCCTGTGCCAGCTCCTGCGATGTACGACGCCCACCCGCCTCCAGGCGACCGGCGACGTCGGCGCCCATTCGCCCGGTAGCGAGCAGGTGGCCCGAGCTGTGATGCGCCTCCGCGCCGAGGAGCACACCAGCAGCCTCGTCGGCCGCGTCCCACCCCGGCAGTTCAACCTCCGGGCAGGGTCCGAGGACCGCGTCGAGTGCGGCGTCCACCCCGGCCGCGGCAGCCGGGCGGTAGCGGCCAACCCGACCTGCCGTGGCCACGACGAAGTCAGCCTCCAGCAGCCGCATGCCCACGACCAGCCCGGCGACGTCCCGCGCCAGAGGACCGATGGTGTCCATCGACGGGGCGAGCGGCCACACCCCGGTTACGGGGATGCGGCCCTGAGTGGTCTTCAGGCCGGCCACGCCGCAGCAGGCCGCCGGGATGCGGACCGACCCGCCGGTGTCCGACCCCAGGGCGACGTCCGCCTCGCCTGCGGCGACGACGACGGCAGCCCCGCTGCTCGAGCCCCCGGGTACGTAGTCGCCCAGCGGGTTGGTCGGCGTGCCCTGCCAGGCGTTGACTCCCGTGATGCCGTAGGCCAACTCGTGCATGACGGTCCGTCCGACGATGACGGCCTGCTCTCGGATCCCTGCCAGGCAGGCGGCGTCAGCCTTGGCCGGCATCGCGTCGACCGCAGGCGATCCGGCGGTTGTGGCCAGGCCCTCCATGTCGATGAGGTCCTTGACCGCGACCCTCAGCCCAGGGCCGTGGGTGAGCCTCAGCGTCCAGCCGTCGTTCAGCACGGGTCGACGCGGATCAGGAAGCCCCGCAGGTCAAGGAACTCCGACAGCGACCCACGGTGGTTGTCGCAGGCGTGCCACAGCTTCTCGCGGTCGGGCGTGTGCACCTTCGGGTTGTTCCACACCAGGGCGTGCACGGCCGGCGCGCGACAGCTCTTCGCTGAGCACATCGGCTGGTCCACCCGTCCATCCAACCAGGCCACTAGCCTGTCGCGGTGGACGTGGAGATGAGCGACTGGCAGCGCAGGCGGGTCGGATGGCGCTGGAAGCGGGCGACCTTCAGGCAGGAGCTCAAGGCGCGTTGGTCGCTGCGGAAGGTCGACGTCGTCGGCAAGCGGGCGATCGTGCTCGGCGACCCGACCGTCGACGGCTCGGACATCCAGGTCGGGGACGACTTCAAGGTCTGGTCGGGGCATCGCAAGACCCTCATCAGTGGCTGGGGCACGATCCGCTTCGGAGACCGCTGTTTCGTCAACGTCGGATCCACGATCATCGCCGTGGAGCAGATCATCGTCGGGGACGACGTCGCCTTTGCCAACGAGGTCTACGTGATGGACAGCGACAGCCATGGCGTGGAGGGCAGGCCACACCGGCAGGCGCCCGTCCGGATCGGCGACGGCTGCTGGATCGGCGCTCGCGCGATGATCCTGCCCGGTGTCACCCTGGGGAAGCGGGTCCTGGTTGCCGCGGGGGCGGTCGTGACCCGTGACGTCCCTGACGACTGCCTCGTGGCAGGAAACCCCGCCCGGGTCGTCCGCCAACTGACCTACCCGGCTGGCTGCCGTCGTGCCTGGCACGACCAGTGGTGCCCCTGCCCCAAGGTCGCGGCCGTCGAAGAGCCCGCCTGAGCGTCGCCCCCGGCCGTGTCGCTGCCCCAGGCAGTCGGTACCCAGCGTCAGCAGGGTCATGAGCCTTTACGACGAGAGCGAACGGCGAGGTCAACGAGGGCTGACCCTCGATGCGAGGGGTCGTAGCAACGAGGGGGGACGTGCCACCCGCCGGATGCAGCGGTCAGGCCTTGACGTCGAGGACCAGCTTGCCGACGGAACCGCGGTTGCGAAGGGCCTCGTGGGCCAGGGCGACGTCACCGAGGGCATAGCTGCCTCCGACGAGCGGGGTGAGCGTGCCGGCCTCGACCATGCCCAGTAGCTCGGCCATCTGGGGGTGGAGCATCGCCGGGTTGGTGAAGCAGTGCGCGAGCCAGAAGCCGATGACAGCCCGGCTGCGCGACATGAGCTCACCGGACGTGACCGGCTTCGGCTCGGTGCGGGAGGCCATGCCGAAGGTCGCAAGCCGGCCGAAGGGAGCGAGGGCGGCAAGCGAGGCGTCGAAGGTCGGCCCGCCCACCATCTCCAACACGATGTCGACCTTCCTGCCACCGTTCGCGCTCTCCAGGGCTCCCTTGAGGTCCGCCTCGCCGGCGAGGACCAGATTGTCGGCCCCTAGCTCCTTGGCGATCTCGAGCTTGTCCTGGGACGAGGCGACGGCGATGACGTTGCCCGCTCCCCACTGCTTGGCAAGTTGGATGGCCAGGGTGCCGACCCCACCGGCGGCGGCGTGCACGACCACGGACTCGCCCTCGGTGAGGTGGGTGGAGGTGCGAAGCAGGTGCCAGGCGGTGAGGCCCTGGATCATCAGCGACAGCGCCTGACCGTCGGAGACATTGTCGGAGAGCGGAAAGACGAGCCCGGGGTGGACGAGGGCGATCTCGCAGTACCCACCGCCCATGGCCATAGCGGAGGCCCGGGAGCCGTCGGCAAGGTGTCCGACCACCTCGCCGCCGGGGATCATCGGGAGCGAGGTCTTCGAGAGGTAGGAGTCCTCGACCTGGTGGGTGTCGGCATAGTTGATGCCTGCTGTGTCGACGTCCAGGAGCACCAGCCCCTCACCGGCGACAGGGTCGGGAAGGTCGACGAGCTTCAGGACCTCGGGGCCGCCGAACTCGGTGATCTGAACAGCTCTCATCCAGCGACCCTAACCGGAATCTCGTTCGGTTTGCCTCAGCCCACCCGCCGGACTGGCAAGATGAGCGTGTGGACCAGACAACCGTGATCCGACCCTCCGCGATCCTCGCCGACCGCGATGCGCGTGCGGTCCTCAAGGAACTCGAGTCCCGCGACGTGAGCCGAGGCGGTGTCTGGAGCGCAAGCCCTGGGCTGTGGCAGCGCTTCGACCGGCCGTGGGACGGCTCGAACGGGCTCAAGGGGAGCTCGAAGCTGGTCGGCACCGTCGGTGCGGTCTACGGCTCGCCGTCGAAATACGACATCACCATCTACCGGGTCACCGTCACCGATCATGGGGCGGCCAACGGTTGGACCGTCGAGCGGATCTGCGACGACGCCCTGCAGTACGGCGACCTGACCCTCGCCAGCTGTCTGAGGACAACCCTGGGGCGCACCGCACCGGACCCGTTCTACAAGCCTGAAACACGGTCAGACAGGCCTTAGACGGGCACGCTTTCCCCGGCGGCGTAGGCGGTCCGACCTTCGCCGTCTAGCACCCACACCCGCTGCCGGCCGTGCACGGTCCATATCCCGTCGAGCTGCACCATCGCGGTGTCCTCGTCGATCCCCACGACCGCGACACCGTCCGGTGCCGCGTCGACATACCGGCTGGAGATCTCGGGCATCCAACCGGCGATGCGGTCGAAGTGCGGGATAACCCTCAGCTGCGGCACGACCCCGAGGCCTTCGTCTGGTGTCCGACCGGCGTCACGGATGTCGGGAACCCAGGACGTCAGGGCCATCGCGCCGGCGCTGCAACCGGCCAGCGCAGCGCCCTCAGACCATGCGTGGTGGACCGCCTCCCACAACCGGGTGCCCCGCAAGGTCATGGACAGGTACCCCGGGTTTCCCCCTGACAGGTAGACCAGCCCCGCTCCGGCGACCTGCTCGGCGAGCTCCTCGGAGTCAGCTTCCTCCCGGTCGCGGGCGACCAGCGGCACGGCCTCCACCCCGAGGCGGGCGGCCTGCTCACGACCGAGTGCGACCCAGCGGGCCAGGGAGTTCTCCCCCTCAGGGGCTGAGGCGGTGGGGATCTGCACGTAGCGGGCAGGACGGCCGCGCAGGAGCAGGCCTTCGGTCTCGGTCATCACAGTGAGGTACTCCCCACTGCCGACGAGCGCGAGGGGCGCGGTCACGGGAGCAGCCCCAGGCCGCCGTCGAGGACGACGACCTCGCCGGTGACGTAGCTGGACCGAACCAGGCCCATGACGAGCTCGGCCACGTCGTCGGGGGTGGCCGACCGCCTCATCGGGGCCATGGCGGTCACCAGCGCCCGGATCTCATGCCAGCCCTCCGTCCACGGCGTGTCGACCAGACCGGGCGCGACGGCGTTGACGCGAATGTCAGGACCGAGGGCCTTCGCGAGCAGCCGGGTCTGGTGGTTAAGGGCTGCTTTGCTCGCGGCGTAGGGGATCGAGCTGCCGGTGGGCTTGACGCCGGCCAAAGAAGAGATGTTCACCACACAGCCCCTGGC
>JAYTHM010000100.1:0-1895 GCA_043732645.1 Frankiales bacterium | reverse complement strand
AGGCCCCTGGTTGGATGTCGAGACGGGTCGCCGGGTTGCCACGCTCCTTCGCTGACAAGAACCACTCCGACTTCACCATGATCAGCAGGTGTGTGCGTTTGCCACGCTCGCCACGCCACGCCACGCCTTGTCGCGTCGGGCACCTGCAGCACTCGAGGGGCTACCGACAAGCGCATGCTCAGCAGCTGGGGCTGCCGGGGTGAACGGATGGCGTTTCGACGTGCTCAAGGTCAGTGGCGGCTACCGTTCGCGGGGGAGCCGTCCGACGATTTTGGGGTCACCATGACGACCAGAGCAACCCGCCGTCCTCGCCTACGAGCCGCATGGACGCTCGTCCTGGCTCTGACGGGAGCACTGACACCTGTGGCCCAGCCCGCGGAGGCCGCACTTCCCCTGGCAGGGAAGATCGTCGCTCTCAACCCAGGCCATGACGGCGGCAACGCCAGCCACCCCGCCTTCATCAACAAGATTGTTTACGCCGGAAATGGAATCTGGAAGTCCTGCGACACCGTCGGCACCGCCACCCGCGCCGGGTACAGCGAACACGCCTTGACGTGGGACGTGGCGATCCGGACCGCCGCCATCCTTAGGGCCGAGGGAGCAAAGGTCATCCTCACGCGCAACAGCGACAGCGGGGCCGGGCCGTGCGTCGACACACGGGCCTACCTCGCCAACGCCGCGCTCGCCAACGCGGTCGTGTCCATCCACGCCGACGGAAGCTTCCTGCCCGGTGCTCGCGGGTTCCACGTCATCTACCCAGGGGCTGCAAGCACCCCTTATGCGGTTCGCCAGGCCTCAACGCGGCTAGCCCTCAGGCTGCGTGCTGGGTTCGCTCGAACGGCCTCAATGCCCTACGCCAACTACGTCGCAGGCGGCATCGCCCTCCAGGCGCGATCTGACCTTGCAGGGCTCAACCTCACCAAACGGCCAGCGGTTTTCATCGAAATGGGCAACATGAAAAGCAGTGCAGACGCTGTCGTCATGATGACAGCCACTGGTCGTCAGCGTCTGGCCAAAGGCGTCGCTGCAGGAATCACCGCCTTCCTCGTTGGCTAACCAGCCCTTCGCCGCACAGGCCGATCGGTATGAGCGCGGTGAGCGGCCAGAGCCACGTGGACGTGGCCCCGTGCGCACTGCAGGCGGCGTTGGTGCATGCTGTCGGGCGTACCCGCTTGGGGTTCGAGCAACTGTGCTGGGGGACAAGGTCGCCATGCAGTGGGTCCTGGAGTACGCCGAAGAGGGCTGGCTGGCGCAGGGGCGAGACCGCAGACTGGTGCGCGAGGCGGTCATCGTCCAGGCTCGTGCCCTGTTCGCGGACCGCGCCATCAGTGCCGAGGTCGAGCTCGTCACAGCCGACGGGCAGCCCCTGGGGTCGTGCGAGAAGCTTGCCGCTCACCAGCCACCTGGCCGGCTGCACCGGGCGTTCAGCGCCTTCCTGTTCGACCCGGCTGGACGGGTCCTGCTGCAACGCCGGGCGGACAGCAAGTACCACTTCGGTGGTCGCTGGACCAACGCGTGCTGCGGCCACCCCGCGCCGGGCGCCGACGTCGTCAGTCAGGGCGAGCGACGTACCTTCGCCGAGCTCGGCGTCCGGGTGACCTTGACTGTGGCGGGCAGCTTCACCTACCGCGCCGCCGATGCCGCCTCTGGTCTGGTGGAGCACGAGCTCGACACCGTCTTGGTCGGTCGGCTGCGCAGTGGCTCGGTGCTCGTGCCCGACCCTGCAGAGGTGGCCGAGACCCGCTACGTGTCCCTTGAGGACCTCGCGGTCGAACTGGCTCACAACCCGGAAACCTTCACGCCCTGGTTCACCGAGGCCCTCCCCCTGGCCGTCCGCCACGCGCACTGACTCCTGACGCGTCGGGAACACCCCGCCGATCAGTCGCGCTTCCGGC
>JAYTHM010000099.1:0-1902 GCA_043732645.1 Frankiales bacterium | reverse complement strand
CATCTCAGAGACGAGGTCCTTGACGCCCCCGAGGCCCCGGACGGGTGCCGGCGGGAAGCTGAAGCCGAGCGCCCGGACACCGGCCACCCCGGTGAGGTCGCTGTAGAGCAGGAGGTTCCGTACGAACCACCACCCACTGATGGCGACGGCCGCGAACAGCGCGGACAGGAGTCGAGGCAGGGGTGTCCGACGGGCGAGCAGGACCACGGCGACGACGAGTAGTGCGGGTGCCACGGTGATCTTGGCCAGCACGGCCGCGCCCGACAGGACCCCGAGCAGAACGGCGCGACGACGGTCGAGCTGGCGAGGATCAGTGGCCACGGCCATGGCTGCGACGGCGAGGACCAGGGACAGCACGTCGTTCTGAATGCTGGCGGCCATCGCCACCACCATCGGGTTGAGGCACACGACCGCGGTCGCGACGAGAGCAGTCGCTGGGTGGTGGGGCACCACCCGACGCAGCAGCTTGTTCATCACCAGCACGAGCGCGACGAGGCCCACGAGGCCGACCAAGCGAGAGATGGTGAAGGCAGTTGAGCCGGAGAGACCGAGCAACCTGGCGAATCCAGCGGGAGCGGCATAGGCGAGGTAGGCGAGAGGGCCCTGCTGCGCCTCGTAGGACACCCCAGCAGATCGCAGGTCGAACAGACGCCCGTGGTCGACCAAGAAGACAACGTTGGCCCAGTGGGACGGCTCGTCGTAGGGAAGGCCTGCGGGAACCATCACGGCGTACATCACTCCGAGGAGAACCGCCACGGTGGCCACCAGTGCGACCGGGGTGCGGAGCATGGTGCTGGACGGCACGAAGACCCTGTCTGACGGCGGGGTGGGATTCGGTGAGTCTGCCCGTCGCCGACGGCGAGCGACAGCGAACGCGCCGCAGCCATGACGTTCCAACCCCACGAAGAACGGGGCCCTGCGGCGGCCTCAATACCCATGTCGAACGTCCCGATCTCGAATCGCGTGCGCAACCTCCCGAGACTGACTGGCCTGCCGCGGTGATTTCGGACGGTGGGCCCTCCTTAGCCCGGGGCTTTCACGGGTGAGGTGCTGTTTGGGGTTTCGTGGGGCTGGAAGGTGCCCCTGAACTGGGAAGATTGGTCTTGCGACAGTCCAGTCTGACCAGCCCGAAGGAGCACCTTCCAGGTGATGAAGAGCAGCCCGTTCTACCCGCGTGCGACGGTGGTCTCGGGGCCGGTGTCGGCGGTCGGTCAGGCCGGTGGGGTGCTGCTGACCGAGACCATCCGGGCGGCCGGTCTGGACGTCGGGTTGCGTGCTGGGCTGGCCCGGTGGCGGGCACCGACGGCGGTGCACGACCCGGGCAAGGTGCTGCTGGATCTGGCGGTGACCCTGGCCTTGGGCGGTGACTGCTTGGCTGATGTGGCGGTGCTGCGCGCCGAACCCGGGTTGTTCGGGTCGGTGGCATCGGATCCGACGGTGTCCCGCACGATCACCGCGCTGGCGGCGGGCGCCCCGGCGGCGTTGGCGGCGATCGACACCGCCCGACCTGCGGCCCGGGCCCGGGTGTGGGCGCGGGCCGGGGTGGACACCCCTGACCACGACGCGTCGGCGGTGGCCCCGCTGGTCATCGACCTGGATGCTGCCCTGTTACCTCGCACTCGGACAAGGAGGCTGCGGCCCCGACGCATCAGCGAGGCTTCGGTTTTCACCCCCGCCTCCCGCTGTGATGGTGCGCGCTCGTCGATCATGGTACGGCCGGCACCGGCGAGATGGTGGCGGTGGCGCTGCGCCCGGGCAACGCCGGTTCCAACACCGCGACCGATCACATCGCGATGACCCGGGCGGCCCTGGCGCAGCTGCCCGCCCACCAGGGCGGGCGGCGTCCGGGCCGGAAGGTGCTGATCCGCACCGACGGGGCCGGGTCGTCCCACGCGTTCCTCG
>JAYTHM010000098.1:0-1904 GCA_043732645.1 Frankiales bacterium | reverse complement strand
GCAGCTGGTAGCTGAACTCGGTGAACGACAGGCCGCCGCTTTCCAGGCGGGCGCTCACCGAGTCGCGGGCCAGCATCTGGTTGACTGGAAAATGCTTGCCGACGTCGCGCAGGAAGTCGATGACCGTCAGCGGTGCGGTCCACTCCAGGTTGTCCACAAGCAGCGCCCCTGTCGGCCCTTCGGAGAAGTCGAGGAAGCGCTGCATCTGCGCGCGGAGGCGGGTCACGCGGCTGGCGATGGTGTCGGCATCCATGAGCTGGCGCTCGGTCGTGCGGCCGCCGGGGTCCCCGATGAAGCCCGTCGCCCCACCCACGAGGGCGATCGGGCGGTGACCGCCGAGCTGGAACCGCCGCAGGGCGAACAGCGGCACCAGGTTGCCGACGTGCAGGGAGTCAGCGGTGGGGTCGAACCCGCAGTAGAGGGTCATCACCCCCGCGGACAGGTCCTTGGCAAGTGCCTCGCGGTCGGTGGTGAGGGCCAACAGCCCGCGCCACTCAAGGTCGGCGAGGATGTCCTCGACGGGGGCGATGGTGGGCCGGGCCACCCCACGGACAGCGGCGTGGGGATCAGGGGTGCTCGTCACCTTCGGCATGGTGCCGTACGCCGCAAACGCGTTCACGCGAGGCGCGCAGGTGCCGTCGACAGCACTCCCCCGGTGGGTGCAGCGCCGTCAGGCTCGTGCCCCGCCCGCGGCAAGGGCCGGGGCGTCGAGCACGGTGCCGTGCTGGGCGTCGTACCGGCCGGAGGCGACGTCGACAACGACGGTGGTCGTCGCAACCGGTTCGTCCCACACGGTGTCGGGATTCAGCGCCCAGACCGGCATGCCGAGGGTGAGCTCGGTGCGGATCAGACCGGGCAGCACGTCGACCACGACGACACCGGTGCCGATGAGCGGGCCGGCCAGTGAGGCCGTGAACACCGACAGGGCGCGCTTGGAGACGGCATAGCCGGTGTAGGTCCCCGAGTCCGTCGCCGCGCGGGCGTGACTGGCAATGGTCACGACCCGGCCGTGGCCTCGCTGGACCATCGAGGGCAGCAGTGCCCGGGTCACGATCATCGGCCCCCGCAGGTTGGTCTCGACCACCCCCCACATCTCCTCGAGGTCGCCCTCCCAAAACGGACGCTCACGTGCCTCGATGCGCGCAGCGTTGTTGACGAGCAGGTCCACAGTGCCAAGGTGCTGCTCAGCGTGCATCACGACGCGGTCGACCGCCGCGGCGTCGCCGATGTCGACCGCAGCCGGGAAGGCCTTGACGCCAAAGCGCTGGTGCAGGTCCTCGGCGAGCGTCCGGACCTGCGACCCCGTCCGCGCGAGCAGCAGCAGGTCCATGCCCTCAGCAGCCAGTCCCGTCGCCAGGTCGCGGCCGAGGCCGCGTCCCGCGCCGGTGACGACGCCGACGCGCCCGGTGAGCCTCACCGACCAACCCTGCCACAACCTGGCGCTCACGACCTGGCCGTCGCACGCTGGTCCCAACTCAGTTCCTGGTCCTCGGGACGGCCGCCCGGTACGGCGACACCGTGGGCTCGCCGTCGAGCCAGAACCGCCACGGACGCTGTGCACCCTCACCGGCGACGCCCACCCGCGGACCGGTGCGGACGCGGACGGGGTCGTGGCTGCCGGGGAGTAGCCGCACCGGCGACCCGAGGTCGAGCAGGTCCACTCCGAGGGCGCTGCCGTCGAGACCGAGAGCCTTGGCGAGCCGGGCTGGCCCCCGACAGAGGTCCCGGTCGCCGGCACCCGGCCGGCGGGCGCACGCAGCCTCCTGACCCGACACGACCTCGCCGGCCCGAATCAGGACCGCCGAGGCCCGACCCTCGGGCCCGGTCACGACGTTGGCGCACCAGTGCAGGCCGTACGTGAAATACACGTAGAGGCGCCCCGCCGGGCCAAACATGATCTCGGT
>JAYTHM010000097.1:0-6619 GCA_043732645.1 Frankiales bacterium | reverse complement strand
CGGGCCATGGGGGTGCGCAGGCGCTTGGCGAGGTACATGTCCTCGTCCACGCTGCCGATCGCACGAGACGCCGCAGCTCGTCGGACGGGATTGCCTTGAGCGGCCTCATCCGGTCGGGCACGAGGCTCCTCGGTTCGCCACGTCGTGCCCTCCCCAGCACGCACTGACAGTGACACATTCCTCACTCAGGGGACCGATCAGGGAAGGTCCTCACACCGTGCCAGCTGCAGTAGCTCGAACGGCGCAGTCCGCGGGTCGGAGCCGTACACGAACGGATCAGGACGCGGCGGTAGAACCTTCTGCCGCAGACTTCAGATGCTCCTGCACGGTCTGCCGGATCTGCTTTTCCATCGCCCGTTCGAGGTGGGCGTCGACGGCAAGCTGGGCGATCGGCTTGAGCCGGTTGATGAGCTCGCCCACCTCGGTGAGGTAGACGTCGAAAATCGCGGTCCGGGGGATCACGGCATGGTCGGCAACAGCCCCGACGAGCCGCTTGGCTGAGGCCTCCATGTCGCGGGCCAGCGACGCCGACAGCTCCAGCACGACGCTCAGCGGCAGACCGGCCCTCACCAGCTCGGAGCCGGCGTAGAGCAGCCGCGGCGACGGGACGCGGTACCGGTCGCCGTCGGGGACGAGCAGCTCCTGCTCCAACACCACAACCAGATTGTCATCGGTGATCTGCTCGGCGCCGAACATCTCGACCAGCTCGTCACCGGTGAGGTAGTCGTCGACCTCGTTCGCCCAAGGCGTGGTCAGCGCCTGCTCGAGACCGAGCAGGTCGGACAGGTTGCGCCCCAGCTGCCAGGCCTCGAGGAACTCCCCGATGTGAGCGAACGTGTAGCCCCGCTCGAGCAACTGCCCGATCAGCCTCAGCCGCGCCAGGTGCGGCTCGCCGTAGACACCGGTGCGGCCCTCGCGCCGCGGCGGTGGCAGCAGCCCGCGGTCCTGGTAGACGCGCACGTTGCGCACGGTGGTGGCTGCAGCGCGGGCCAGGTCGTCGATCCGGTACTCGCTCACCGCGCTCCCTTCGCGACCTTGACTCCGTCAGGCTACTGCCAACAACGTGACAACAACGATTGTCACGTTGTGCGTCGTGACCGAGTCCGCAGACGAGACCTGGACTGTGCACGAGGTCGACACGATCGTTCTCGGCACCGGCTTCCGGTGACCGACCCCCTATCGCGGACCGGATCCACGACGACGGCGTCTGTCTGAAGGACCACTCGGCGACCGGTGGAATGCCTGCCTTGCACGGGATGGCCGCCGTGGGCTTTCCCTCCTGTTCTTCCTCGTCGGCCCCCAACACCTTGCTCTGCCACAACTCGGTCGTGCTGATGATCGAGGCCCAGGTCGAGCACGTGGTCCAGGCCGTCGGCGCCCCCAGCTCTCCGGGTGTGTGCCCTATCGGGCCGCGTGCCGACGTACAGGACGCCTGCGATGCGCAGCTTCAGGACCAGCTGCGCAGGAAGTGCGCGTACGGACTACGTGGAGCGTGACGTCATCGTTCGCGTTTGCGGCCCTTACCACTGCTCGCGGGTCACATCAGCCTGCCCCTCGTGGTCGGACGACATGACCACGTCAGTCGCCGTGGTCCTCACTCTGGGACTTGCCCTTGCCGTGCTTGGCGGTTGCCGGCGGTGAGCTGACGGACACCACCGGAGCCACGGTCTGGGCGGGCGCGGGAACGTCGCCGGCAACCATGGCGGCCGCGGACAGCACCCGGGTGGCTCGGTCCACGCTCAGCCCATGCGTACTCTGCTGCGCCGCGACGTCCCGCTTCAGCACGGCAAGCGCCGCGAGCACACCGGTGCGGTTTCCCGACCGCGCGGCCGTCGCGAGGGCGGCGGAGTCCTTCTGTAGCACCGATGCAGCGGCTGGGCTCAGGTCCTTGGTGGACGGTGTCGAGCTGCCGCACCCGGCGAGCGCGCCACCGAGGAGCACAGCCATCAGCACGGTGTGCCGGAAGCGACGGCGGGGCGTGGGTGTCTGTTGCAGGGGTGCCTGTTGCGGGACTGCCGTCATCATGGGTGCACGGCCTTGTCGAGCTCGGCAAGGTGCTCGTCGAGCTTCTGCCTCTCAGCCACCTGCCGACTGGTGAGGCTCGCCGCTGCGGTCGTCGGGGTGACCGAAGGCTTCGCGGCCGCGCCGGGTGTCGTTTGCGTCGGGCGCGCCAGCCCGCTGCCCGAGCCCGTTCCCAGCGACAGGACGCCGACAAGCAGCGCCACCGCGGCGGCCCCGGCGATCAGAAGGCCCTTCAGCGGGAGGCTCGTGCCGACCCCGGGCACGGTGCGGTCCTGACGCCTCGCTCCGCGCTCGGGGCGTGAGAAGGCTGCCGCCCGAGTGGGCGTCGCGGCGACGAGCCCTGAAGTCGCGGTCGTCGTTGTGGAAAGCACCGTCGTGCTCGGAAGGGTCGTCGTAGGGGGGGAAACTGTCGTGCTCGGTAGGACCGCCGTCCCGGGCAGGACCGTCTCGGGGTCGGGCCCGGTCCTGAAACCGACGACCGTCGTGTCCGCCTCGTCGCGGGCGTCGCCGCCAATCAGGGTGACGGCGACCCGGGCCGCCGTCGGCCGGGCGGCCGGGTCCAGGGCCGTCATGCTCCGCAGCAGGTCGGCAAGGGGGGCTGGGAGCGTGCTCGGCACCACCGGCTGGCGATGCAGGCGGGCAACAGCCGTCTCGACCTCGGTGCCGACGTACTCGCGACGACCTGTCAGGCACTCGAGCAGCACCAAGCCGAGGGCGTAGACGTCTGCGGGCGGTCCGACCGGCCCACCGGTGACCTGCTCCGGCGCGAGGTACGGCGCGGTACCCAGGGTGAGGCCCGTCGCCGTGTGGCGGGCACCGTCGACGATGCGGGCGATCCCGAAGTCGGCAAGCTTCGCGCCGACCGGGCTGAGCAGGATGTTGGCGGGCTTCACGTCGCGGTGGACGACCCCCTGGGCGTGCACATGGGCCAGCGCCAAGGCGAGCTCCGCGCCGATCTGGCGGACCCCGTCCGGCGAGAGCGAGCCGTCCAGGCAGAAGGCGGCGAGCGTCGGCCCTTCCACGAGCTCCATCACGAGGTAGGGCTGCGCCCAGCCGTCGACCTCCGGGCCGGTGCCCGCGTCGTGGATGGCAACCAGGCCAGGGTGGGTGAGGGAGGCCAGGGTGCGCATCTCCGCGCGCGCCCGCTCGGCCGAGGCCTCGTCGAGGTCGTCACGGAACAACTTCACCGCGACCTGCCGGTGCAGGACGGTGTCCGTGGCGCGACGGACGTCGGCCATCCCTCCCCGGCCCAGGACCGAGCCCAGGACGTACCGCCCTCCGGCGAGGGATTTGACCGGCTCCACGACGATATCCTGCCCCATCCAGGGGTCGGTGACACCTGCGCCGATGGTGAGCTCAGCCCAGAAGGGCACCGGCGATGCGTACCTCGCCGACCTGTCTGCCGCCGCCGAGCACCGGCGTGGTCGCCAGCTGCTCGAGCACGTCGGCTTCGACGCCGAGGGCCCGCAGGGCCGCAACGAGCACCGGGGTGCGTGCCCGTCCGGCACCGTCAGTGATCTTCAGCGCGACGGAAGAGCCGTCCGCCAGGGCAGCTGCGTAGACCCCCTCGGCGCCGTCCTTCGCGACCAGCCCGGGGATGCCCTCCATCAGCTGGGTCACGTCGCGACCCGTCCCCCCGACGAGCCACGGGTGCGACCGCATCGCGTCCGCCGTACGCCGTTCATGAGGTCCACCGAGGACCAGGGCGGTGAACGCGCGGGCAAGTCCGGGGAGGGTAAGCGCGTGCTGCGGTGCGCCGCAGCCGTCAACCGCCACGTGCCGCACGGGCTCGCCCGCCAGGCGCTCGAGGCCGCCAAGGCAGGCCCGCTGCACCGGGTGGTCCACCGACAGGTACGACGTGACGTCCCACCCGTTGGTCGCGCAGGTGCGCAGCATCGCCGCGTGCTTGCCTGAGCAGTTCATCGTCAGCGGCGTGGCCTCACCGCCAGCGCGCAAGATCGTGCACCAGGCCGGCTCGAAGAGTGGCTGCATCGCCGGTGTGCCCAGGGCCTCGACCCCGAGGTCGCCCAGGATCTCGCGGACTACAGAAAGGTGCCCGAGCTCGCCATTGTGGGAGGACGTCGCCAGCGCCAGCTGCTCCTCGGAGCCGGGCTCCCAGCCGGCATCGAGCATGGCGACGGCCTGCAGCGGCTTGTTCGACGAGCGTGGGAAGACCGGGCGCTCCAGGTCCCCGACGGCGAGCGCGACCGACCCGTCGGGGCGCAGGGCCACGACGGAGCCGTGATGAGTGCCCTCGACGTAGCCGGAACGGACGACCTCGGCGAGCAGGCTCACGCCTCGTCGGGTCTGCTGGACGCGGCGAGCAGCGAGCCGACGTCGGCCTCACCGTCCCGGTAGCGGCGGGTGATCTCGGCACTGCACGCGTCCATCACGGTCTGCACCTCGCGGCGCTTTCCGGACAGCACGTGCTCCTCGTCTGACAGCACCCGCGTCGCGTGGAGCAGCTCGTCGGACGTGCGCTCCGAGGTGTCGGTGAGGTCCACATTGGCCACGAGCGCCTCGACGTAGCGGCGGTGGCTGTCGACTCGGGACGGCTCGATCGTCGTGTGGCGACCGAGGCCACGTGCCGGGCCGCGGGGCTCGTCGGCGAGGGTTTTTGCGAGTCCCTCCACGAGGCTGCCCGCCGGGCCGGTGCCCTCGCGACGGTTGAGCTCGGCCCGCACGATGTCCATGCGGCCCTGGATGAGCCGCCGAATGTAGGAGAGGTCGACCTCCTCCTGCTCGGCCTCGTCCCGCAAGGAGCGGACGTCAGCGAGCGGTACCTGGCCGATCCCGGCGAGGTAGTCCTCGGCCAGGACGCGGTCGATCCTCCGGGTGCCCTGCTGGGGCGTTCCGTCGGCGGTCACGGCCGTTCCTCCCACTGTCGGGTGATGCGCCGGGTGAGACGCGGGCACCATCGTGTCAGATTCCCGAGCGCGCGGGGGCGCACGGCTCAACAACTGGGCCGCACCTGCCGAGGAGAGGAAGTACCGGGACCACCCCGGCCCGGAACCGGACCGGACCTCGGAGGGAGGCAGCGTGCTTAAGGGAGACCTCGTCACGACCCCTCTCCCTGAGGTGCTGCGTCAGCTTGCCGACGGCGTGGCCTCCGGGTGCCTGCACGTCCTCGACGGCGTCGACGAGAGCGCCAAGGTCTTCCTGCGCGGCGGCCAGGTGTACGCCGTGCAGGTGCCGGGCCGTCGGCCACAGCTCGGTGCACGCCTGGTGTCCTCCGGATCGCTGGGACCGGAGGCGTTGTCCGAGGCGCTCGAGGCGCAGCGGACCGAGCTCCGGGGCTGGCGCCTCGGCGAGCTGCTGGTCCACCTCGGCTACGTCGACCAGCCGGTCGTCGAGGCCTTCATCAACGAGCAGGTCCGCGAGCAGACCTCCGACCTGATGCGCTGGCCCACCGGCACCTGGAAGTTCCGTGTCAACGAGCGCACCCGAGAGGACGTCGCCCCGCCGACGACCGTCGAGGCGCTGCTGGCCGACGTGCAGCAGCGGAAGCTCGCCTGGAAGGCGATCAGCGAGACCGTCCACGGGCCCGACGCGGTACCAGTCCTTTCTGCTGCCGGGCAGAGCGACGCCGAGATGGCGATCGACCCCGAGGCCTGGTCGCTGCTGTGCAAGGTCGACGGCAACCGGTCGATCGCCGACCTCGCCCGCGAGTGCGGATTCACACTTTACGAGGCGGGGCAGGTCGTCTACGCCCTCGTCCGGTCCGGGTTGCTCGAGGTCGAGGAGGTGCACGTCGGTTCCGAGAGCGGCTCCTCCGAGTCGGTCGGAGCGCGGCTCGCTGCGGCATTCGCGCCGTCTGCCTTCGCGACTGTGCCTGATGCTGCCGAGGGCTGTTCGATCCCCGCCCAGGCCGAGGAGCCGTCACCGTCCGACGTCGCGAACCTCATCGCCGCAGCCCTGCGCGAGGATCGCTCGATGGGCGCCGCCCCTGCCACGCCCGAGCAGGAGATCGACCAGTCGATCAACCGGGTCTCGGCCGCCCTGTCCGCGCTGCTCGGACCCACCACCGACGAGTCCCTGTTCGCCGCTCCCCGGCCGCGCAACCGCATCACCCCGCCGAAGCCCCCCACCCCCGCCGAGGTCGAGCGCAAGGCCCGTACCGCTGCCCGCACCGAGCGGGAGGCCAAGCGGCGCGACAACGACGCCGCGGAGCTAGCGGCAGCCCAGGCCGACCTGGAGGCAGCTCGGGCCGCTGACGCCGCAGCAGCCCACCTGGCGCACTCCTCCGATCACCAGGCGCAGATCGTCGACCTCGAGGAGGTACGTCGCGACGTCGCCCGCCGCGACGAGGAAGCTACCGCCGAAGCTGCCCAGGTCGAAGCCGACCGGGCTACCGCCGCGCACCTTGCCGCAGAGGATGCGGCCGCTGCTGCCGCTGCCGCTGCCGTTGCTGAGCAAGAGGCCGCTGAGCAGGCCCGTCGCGCACAGGAGCAGGCCGATGCAGACCAGCTCTTCGAAGCCGAGGCTGCCCGTGTCGCCGCCGAACAGGCAGAGGCGGCAGCCCGAGTCGAGGTAGCCCGCCTTGCCCAGGAACTAGCTGACGCAGAAGCTGCCCGCGCCGCCGCCGAACGGGCCGAAG
>JAYTHM010000096.1:0-1912 GCA_043732645.1 Frankiales bacterium | reverse complement strand
TCGGGCTGGTGGTGGGCCAGGAGGGCCTCGGGGTCCGCTTCGTGGACTATGCCCTGACCGGCGAGCTGGGACTGATCGCCCTTGCCGTGATTCTCGCCGAGGGTGGCCTGACGACCCGCTGGGCGAGCGTCCGTCCCGCCCTGCCGATGGCGGTGACGCTGTCCACGCTCGGCGTGCTCGTCAGCGTCTCCGTGGTCGGGGGCGCGCTCATGCTCGTCCTTGGGACCTCGTTCAGGACGGCCGTGCTGCTCGGGGCGGCGGTCGCCTCCACGGACGCGGCGGCCGTCTTCTCCGTGCTGCGCCGGCTGCCCCTCAAGGCCCGCGTCCGGTCGGTGTTGGAGGCCGAGTCGGGCCTCAACGACGCGCCGACAGTCGTGCTCGTCACGCTGGCCTCGTCGAGCTCCTGGAGCACCACCACCGGCTGGGAGGTTGCGGGACTGGTGCTCTATGAACTGGTCGGTGGGCTTGCCGTCGGGCTTGCCATCGGGTGGGTCGGCCGGAGCACCCTGGGCCGGCTTGCCCTGCCGAGCGCCGGTCTCTACCCCCTCGCCACCATGGCCCTGGTGCTGCTGTCGTTCGGCGCTGCGGGGAGTCTGCACGCCAGCGGTTTTCTGGCCGTCTACGTCTGCGGGGTCGTCGTGGGCAGCGCCCGGCTCCCGCACCGGCGCGCGGTCCTGGGCTTCGCGACCTCGCTTGCCCTGCTGGCGGAGCTGGGGCTGTTCGTGCTGCTCGGTCTGCTCGCCTCGCCCGCCCGGCTGCTCGACGCGGTGCCGACGGCGCTACTGGTCGGTGCGGTCGCGCTGCTGCTCGCCCGTCCGCTTGCGGTCCTGGTGTCGATGACGCCGTTCGGCGTGCCCTGGCGCGAGCAGGCCTTCCTCGCCTGGGCCGGGCTACGCGGCGCCGTACCCATCGTTTTGGCAACGGTGCCGGTTGCCGCTGGAGTCCCCGATGGCATCGACATACTCGACGTGGTCTTCGTGCTGGTCGTCGTCTATACCCTCGTGCAGGCCCCGACCCTGCCGTACGTAGGCCGCCTGCTCGGTGTCGTCGAGGACCTTGAGGCGCGCGACCTCGAGGTCGAGAGCGCCCCGCTCGAGCAGGTCCGGGCCGATCTGCTGCAGGTGCAGGTGCGCCCCGGCAGCCACCTGCACGGCGTGTACGTCGATGAGCTCCGCCTTCCGAAGGGCGCCGTCCTGTCGCTGGTCGTCCGGGCCGGCGAAGGGATGGTGCCGACGCCGGAGACCCGGCTCGAGCGCGGCGACCAGCTGCTCGTGGTGGCGACCACCGAGAGCCGCGGCGCCGCTGAGGACCGGCTGCGGGCGGTCTCGCGAGACGGCAAGCTCGCCCGCTGGTACCGCCACACCTGAGCGCGCGTGAGGTTCAATGGCACGGTGACGCCCCTGCGCCTTTTGGCCCTGCTCCCCGCCGCCCTGCTGGCGCTCAGCTCCCCGGTCCCCGCCGGCGCAGCCACAGCAGCCACCCGTCGGCCGGCCCCTGACCGCCTGACGGCGGTGCTCACCCTCGCCGGCCATCCCGGGGACGCGGCCCGGCTCCACGCCCTCGCGGCCCACCGGGCGCTGCCCTCCCGGCTCAAGGCTCTCGCACCCGCCGCCGCCCACCTGCACGCCACTCTGGGCTTTGCGCGCGCACATCACCTCACGATCGTCCGGGCCGATGAGTGGACCGTCAGCCTGTCCGGTCCGAGCGCGGTTATGGCAGGGCTCTTCGGAGGGGCCGTGCGGCATACGGGCACGGGCACCTGGACCGACCGGACCGCCGTACCGGGGGTGCTGAGCCAGGACGTGGCGAGCGTTGCCGGACTGGACAACCGGCCGTTGCACCGCCGTCCCGTGCACACCTCGCGGACGACGATCGACGGCGCGGACAACCCGCAGACCGGTGCGAGCCTGCG
>JAYTHM010000095.1:0-1915 GCA_043732645.1 Frankiales bacterium | reverse complement strand
GGGTCGCGGCCCGTGACCTCACCCGCTGGGCCACCCGCGAGTGGGTGATCCGGTTCGGGTCGCTCCAGGCCGTCCCGGATCCGGTGCAGTGGTCGGTGCTTGCGCAGGACACGATCCGCGAGCTCCGCGGCGACGTCCCCGACCCGGCCGCCGAGCTGCATCGGTACGCGGTGCGTGCGCTCGCATTGGGCACCCGCCAGGCCGGGATCGCGCTCGACCTACCCGCCGGTGTGGCTCCCGCCCCGCTGTCCGAGTCCACGGTTCGGGCGGTCGCCGCCACCACCGCCGCGGTCGCGGCCCGCTATGACACGACGGAACGGCTCCTCACCGCCCTGCCGATCCAGTCCCACGACGACCTCATGACGGCGCTAGCCCCCACCCACGGCGCCGCCCGGGACGTCGACCGCGACGCCCGCACCCTCGTCAACACCGCGATCAACCAGGGTGCGCAGCAGGTGGCCGCCGCGCACAGCGCCGACCTGCTGTGGTTCTCCGAGCGGGACGCCTGCTTCATCGCGTCAACGCGCGTATTGGCGCCGTCCGTCCTCGCCGACGGTCCAGGTGGTCCGTCGCGGCACGTGACCGCGGGTCCACTTCACGGGCTCCCCTCTGATCCAACCTCGCTTGACGTTCCCTTGGGTGGCAATCCAAGTTTGCTCGCCACATCCGCAGTGGCACGTCCCATACGGGATCGTTTCGGGGAAGTCCAGGCGGTAAGCAGTCGTGAGTACGTCGGGGATGTCGTCCGGATCAGGACTGCCAGTGGAAAGGACCTGACCGGTACCCCAAACCACCCGATAGCCACTCGCGGCGGCTGGGTCCCGCTCGGACAACTCAAGGTGGGCGATCACGTATTCAGCCGCACCAACCGTGAGCGGGTACCGCTGGGCGTCGACCCAGACGACGACAGTGCTCCACCCACGATCGAGCAGGTAGCGCAGGCGTTTCCCGTCCCGGTGCGTGTTGTGCCAACCGCCTCCGAAGACTTCCACGGCGACGGAGCCGGAAGCGATGTCCACGTTGTATGGACCGACCGCCTTCTGCTGGGTGACCGCGATGCCTCGAGCGCGGAGCATGTCGGCCAGCTCAGTCTCCAGCGGGGATATGTGCGTCTGTCGCAGTTCGCAGGTGCGGGCCTTCGCCTCCTTGGCCGCGTCCGAGCGCTTGCGGCCCGTGTTGGCCTTGGCTGCTCGAGTGATGACCGCCCGACGCCGTTCCGGGCTGAGCTGATGGGAACCGCCGAGATCCTGCCGGACGACCAGTCCGTTGCGCTTGAACCAACGTCGCACCGTGATCACGTGGACGCCGTAGATCACGGCTATTTCCTTGGTCGTCTTGCCGGACTGGTTGAGCCTGACGAGATCGTCGAGGTCGGGCGTCGGGAGTTTCGCGGGCAAGTTCTCAACCTCGAGACCGTAGAGGGCTGGTACCTCGCAGAGGATATCGCAGTGCACAACTGCGTGGTGTGCCTCGCCCTGTCCGGGATGGTGGTCGGGCACGCCGAGGACTTCGACCCGTTCGCCACGTTCGGGAAGTCACCGACCGCGTGGTGGACCCCACCCGGCGCGACCCAGCTGCTTCCCCCGCGGCATCCGCGTTGTCGCTGCCGTATCGAGGCGTACTACGGGCACGCCGGCCCTGGGTCGCTCACCCTGCCCGACGCGCTCAAACGGGAAGCGCAGCGATCGATCGCCCGCGGCTGGTCGCTGCCGTCCGAGTCCGAGCAGGTCCGGGTCGACGCCGCCGCGCGGCTCCTCGCCCGCAGCTCCGACCTACCGAAGACCGTGCAAGCCGTCGCCCGCGACGCCATCCGGGCCGGCCGATTCACGACCAGGGATGTGCCGCAGACCAGCGGCCGATGATGGGAGAACACATGGGAACGCTGATCGGACACCGCGACGACGGACGGCCGCTC
>JAYTHM010000094.1:0-1916 GCA_043732645.1 Frankiales bacterium | reverse complement strand
CGGAGGTGAAGGTGCCGCGGTGGATGGCTTGTTTCTCGATGATGCCGAACCAGACTTCGACGAGGTTCATCCACGACGCCGAGGTCGGGGTGAAGTGGGTGTGGATGCGGGGGTTAGCGGCGAGCCAGTCGCGGATCTCGATGCGCTTGTGGGTAGCGCAGTTGTCCATCACCAGGTGCAGCTCGCCGGTGGGGTAGGCGCGGGCGATCTGGCGCAGGAACCGCAGGAGCTCCTGGTTGCGGTGGCGTGGCTGGCAGAGCCCGGTGACCTGGCCGGTGGCGATGTTCAGGGCCGCGAACACCGGTGGTGGTGCCGTTGCGGACGTAGTCGGCGGTGCGCCGGGCCGGCAGCCCCGGTTGCCTCGGCAGCATCACCGGGGTGCGGTCCAGGGCCTGGATCTGGGACTTTTCATCGATGCAGAGCACGACGGCGTTCTCCGGTGGGGGCAGGTAGAGCCCGACGATGTTGGTGACCTTGCCGACGAGCTCGGGGTCGGTGCTGAACGTGAAGGTCTGCAGCCGCCACGGCTGCACCCCGGCCTCGCGCCACGCCGTGTCCACCGTCGCCTTGGACGTCTTCAGCCGGGCCGCGAGCAGCCGCGACGACCAGTGGGTGACCCCAAGACTCTTCGGTGGGGTCCGCAAGGTGGCGGCGATGATGGCCTCCCGGTCCACCGTCCGCGGCCGACCCGAGCGAGCCTCGTCGACCAGCCCACCCGTCCCGGCCAGCTCGTAGCGGTTGCGCCACAACGTCACCGTCGGGCGCGACACCCCCACCCGATCCGCGATCGCAGTGTTCGACAGCCCGTCCGAGGCCAGCAGCACGATCCTCGCCCGCTGCGCCAACCCCGCCCGGATCGAAGACGACCGCACCCACGACGACAACCGCTCCCGGTCACCCGGCCGCAGCACCAACGCAACCGATCGAATACGCCATTGTCCCAGCCCCACCACCCGGGAATTGACTTACGCCGCGCCGCACTAGACGTCCCGCCCGGCGTCCTGGCTCGTGGTCCGCCGCCGTGGGTGGGCGGCCCGGCGGGCGGTGGTCGTGGTGGGCTCCGCTGCCGCCGCGGGTCCCGCGGGGTCCCGCTGCTGTGTGCCCTCGAACGTGCGCCGCGCCTGCTTCTCACCCTCAGCCTGCTTCGGGGTCAGCCCGCCCCGCCGTGCTCGTTCCTGCTCACCCATCGCGATGAGGCGCTGCAGCCGTTGGGTTTCGTCGTTGTTGATGCCGACCAGGGCGAGCCCCGCGTACTCGTTGCGCAGGGTGATCAGGCGGCGGTCGAGGTCGGAGTCCGGCTGCCGGCGCATGGGATCGGCCGCGAGGCCGGCGTACACGGTGGCGTGGTGCGCCGTTCCTGCCCGGGTCGCGGCGTCCTCGAGTGAGTGGATGCGCCCGGCGAGGGAGTCCGCGTGGTCGGCGAGGTCGGTGTCCATGCCCGGGTGTCGGGCCGGGGTGGCGACCAGGTGGTCGCCGGTGGGCAGGTCGCGCAACGCCCGGAACCCGCCAGGGCGGGACTCACCGGCGGTGACCGCGGCCTGGTCGTTGTAGTGGGTGCTGATCCAGGTGTCGGCCCGGGACCGCAGGACCGCGGCGGGGTCGCGGGCCCCGGTGAGGGGGTCGACGACGAGGTCGGGATCGGGGCTGCGGGGATCGGTGATCGCGGTGACCAGGGCGCGGGAGTCGAGGCCGTGGGCGTCTGCGGTAGCGACGGTGGCGAGAAGGTCCTGGTAGTGCCCGGAGGCAGCAATCTCGGTGTGCTGCGCGGCGGGCAGAGCCCGGTCCAGGAGGTAGCCGGCGTGGTCGCCGCCCAGGGCGGTGACGATGTCGCCGTGGATCGTACGAAGCCGGGTGGTGTCGTCGGCGTGGTCGAGCTCGGCGCCCAGGACCTCGGTGGCGGCGAGGTTGTCATCGCC
>JAYTHM010000093.1:0-1918 GCA_043732645.1 Frankiales bacterium | reverse complement strand
GCAGCACGTCGTTGGTCCAGCCGTTCCAGTCCTGCGTCGACAGGCCGTAACGACGCAGCACCCGCTCGGACTGCACGTCGAACGGCAGCGTCGCGAGCTGCCCGAGCGCTAGCAGCAGCGCCAGCCCCCCGAGCGCCTTCACCGTCCAGTGCCCCGGTATGCCACCGACCAGCCGCGACCCGAGACGGGTCAGTCCCAGCAACGCCGCCACGATCAGCCCCGCCGCCAACGACAGGTACGCCGGTGGGCGGACCGCGTCGTGGAACGCCACCTCGCGGGCCACCTGGGCGGGGGTGAAGTCACGGCCGACGTCGACGTGCAGGTGGGCACCGGGCAAAACCGCGAAGGGCACCGTCAGCACCACCGTGACCGCGACCGCCACGAGGCAGCCGGCGAAGGCAAGCAGCTGGCCCCTCACGACAACTGGCGGCGCAAGTCAGCCCGCCAGGCCACGGTGAACGCGAGCAGCGTCGTGTGCAGGTCCCGCGCCATCGCCCGTCCCAGGGAGCCGTCCGTGGCGTCGGCCCCAGTGTCGCGGTACAGCCGCAGCAGCGACGGTTGCCCGTAGGTCCTGGCGATCAGGACCACTGCGAGCCAGCTCTGCTCATAGGTCTGCGCCAGATCCTTGCGCGAGCCGGCGAACGCCGCGTCCACGGGCAGCGCCCGCGGCACCCGGCCGGCCCGGACGTCCGCGCGCAGCTCCTCCGCCGACAGTGACAGCAGAACGCGCACGCCCTGGTAGCCGACGTAGTCGGCGAGGCCCTCGACCAGCCAGGTCGGCACCTGCGCCCCCGTCGCGCCACGGCTCGCGACGTGCGTGACCTCGTGGGTGAGCACGACCCGGCGCCCGATCGACCCGAGCTTCCGGAAGTTCGACGGGTTGACGATGACGCGGTCCCCGACCGGGTGGTAACCCGTCGACGGGGCCACCAGCTCAGCCGTTGCAACCGCCGCGATCTGGCCCAGCTCACCTGCGTCCGGGACGATCCGCGCCAGCTCACCGGTCGTGTCCGGGACGAGCAGCACGACCCGCTGGCTCCAGGCCGTCCCCCACACCGCGGTCACCTGCGGGACCGCGGCGTCGCAGTCGCCGACCAGCGAGCGGGCCAGCGGCGCGTTGCCGGGGTGGCTGAGCACCAGACACGCCGTTCCTCGCGCCACGACGACAGGTCCCCCGTCCCACAGGTCCCGGGTCGTGGGGTGACCTGCGGTGGCGAAGTCGTCGTCCGACCCGACATACCAGCGGGTGCCCCGCTGGACGAAGGTCAGCCCCTGCGGCTGGACGGTCGGCCGCTGGTCGAACCCCCTGAGGGCGTACCGCAGGGACAGCTCCGGTGCCCACCAGGTGCCCCAGTGCGCGTCGAGAGCGGCCGTGTGCGCGCGGTCACGGTCGGCGTCGAGCACGTAGGCCCAGCTTGCCAGCGGCACGTCGTGCAGTGCCTCGAGCAGCGAAGCCTGTCGCCCGCGAAAGGCGGTCGACAGCGGGTCGACCGTCGCGAGGAACCCCACCCGGTCCTTGCGCAGCACAGCCGATGCCCTGGCCTGCAGCAGCACCCGAACGGCAACCGTGCGGTCCTGCACGTCGGTGCGCCCGTTGACGACCCGCGTGCCCGACGGCCGGCTCGCCGCCTTCGCGGTGCGCCCGGGATGGAGCCCCACGGCGGCGGCGCTTGCGACCAGCAGCTGAGTCGACAGGCTGATGGCCAGGACCCGCTCCACACGTCGGCGGGAGGCGGTGGGTGGCACGCTTGTTAGCCTACGGCGCCTGAGCTCTCCCGCGCGGCGGCGTCATCGCGCGCTGCCAGTCGCCGTCAGCCCTTGGTCTGCTGCGACCACTCCCGTCAGCGGTCGTCCGCTTTCGGTGCGGTCGGGGTGGTCCCCAGCAGCACGTCGGCCCAGCCGGGCACGGACGCGCGGG
>JAYTHM010000092.1:0-6649 GCA_043732645.1 Frankiales bacterium | reverse complement strand
CCCCCGCAGCGAGGGCGAGGGTGGTCGTGGGGAGCAGCCCTTCGGGAACGTTGGCAACGATGAGCCCGATGGCGAAGGTGATCGCCGCGGCCCAGCTCAGGCCCGCCAACAGGCCTGCGGGCACGAAGGCGATCCCGATCACGACGGAGACCCCGGCGATCACCCATGTCACCCGACGTACCTGGACCTCCAGCGGACTCGGCGGCACCCCACCGCGTTGAGACAGCGAGGCCACCCGACCCAGCTCCGTCTGCATCCCCGTGCGGATCACCACGGCCCGCACCTCGCCGCGGGTGCACGTGGTGCCGCTGAAGACCAGCTGGCTCGCCTCCAGAAGCGGTCCCAGCACAGGTCCGGGCTCACTCGAGCGCATGCTCGGGGCCGACTCTCCGGTCAATGCTGAAAGGTCGACGCCGACCGACCCGTCCAGGATCCGCGCATCGGCGCACACCCGATCACCCTCGGCCACCACCATCACGTCTCCCGGCACGAGATCGACAGCGGCGATCATCAGCTGACCTCCGTCCCGGATCACGTGCGTCATCGCGGGCAGGGACAGCGACAGGGCGTCGACGGCTTGCTCCGCCTGGCGCTCCTGCAGGAACGCGAAGCCGGCGTTGAGGGCGATGACGGCGAGGACCGCAAGCGACAGTGCCGGCGTTCCTCCGAACCACGCAAGGGCAGCGGCGAGGCCGAGGAGCATCGCGAGTGGCTGCATCAGCTGAGCAAGGAGCTGCCCTAGCCAGGTATGGCCACGTGCGCGGACAAGCGAGTTCAGCCCGAACTTCTCCCTGCGTACAAGCGCCTCCGACGAGCTGATCCCGGCAGGAGAGGAGGCGAGCCGGCTGAGGAGCTCCTCGAGAGGCAGCCGAGGATCCGCGTCGGGGCTCATCGCGGGGCGGGGGTCTCGCCGAACTCCTTGCGACCGACCTTGAGCCAGATGTAGATGGGGACACCAAGCAGGAGGCAGAAGACGCCGTAGTAGGCCGCTGCCGGCCAGCGACCAGAAGCAGAAGGCCAAAGCGATGCTTGAGATGCCACAGTCGCGCACCAGGTGCGGCCGCTGCGTCTGCGGGCCACGCGCCAGCAGCCAATAGAGCTGGGCGGCGGCGCTGAACAGGTACGGCACCACCGCAGTGAAGACCGACAGCAGCACCAAGGTGGTGAAGACCTTGTCGAACCGGCTGTAGCCGACCAGCGCCAAGGCCGACGCCAGGGCGGTCGAGACGAGGATGCAGAAGACCGGGATTCCCCGGTGCACCTGCGCAAAGCGAGCAGGGAAGAGCTTGTCCTTCGCCGCTGCCATGGGCATCTCAGCGGTGATGAGCGTCCACCCGACCAGGCACCCGAGCCCCGAGACGATCGCGGCGACGGCCACGGCCTGACCTGCCCACTGCCCACCGAAGATCGCGTTGGCAGAGTCACTGAAGGGCGCAGTGCAGCCGCGCAGCGCCTTGTTGCAGACGGTGCCGAAGACGGTGATCGTGCCGAGGATGTAGACGACGGCGCACCCCAGTGTTCCGAGGACCGTGGCCCGTCCGACGTTGCGCCCTGGGCTGCGCACTCGGCCGGCGGCGACCGACGCCGTCTCGATGCCAAGGTAGGCGAACAGCGCAATCGCGGCGGCTGCCGAGTTGGCACTGCCCGTCGACGTACCGCTGGAGTTGAAGGACCCGAAGTTGTGGGACTTGATGAAGAACAGCCCGATCGTCGCCATGAAGACCAGCGGCACCAGCTTGAGGACGGTTGCGACGTTCTGGGTGATCGCGAAGCTTCTGATCCCCGACAGGTTTACCAGGGCAGGGATCCACAGACCGGCGAGGGCGATGGCGATCGACCAGGCCTTCGTGTGCCCGGTGTTGGTGAACACCTCCACGTAGCCCACCAGGGCCACGACGATCGCGGCGTTCCCCGCCCATGCTGTGATCCAGTACGACCAGGCGTTGAGGAACCCGCCGAAGTCACCGAAGGCATCGCGGGCGTACACGTAGGGCCGGCCCTCCCGAGCCTGGCACCCGTTTGGAGAGCGAGCTGAAGGTCAGGGCCAGCGCCACGGCGCCGACGGTGACAAGTCCGAAGGCCACCAAGCTGATCGGACCGTATGCAGCGAGGGCCGAGGGCAAGCCGAAGACGCCGGTACCGATCACCGAGCCGACGACGAGCGCCGTCGCCGTCGGAAGGCCGAAGGTGCCGCCGCTTTCGTCGTCGCCGACGCTGCTGGCATCGACAGGTGCCTTCGTGAGCTGGGTGGTCATGGGGGGGCTTCGCAGCGTCGTGGCCACGAAGGACGTCGTGACTCAACACGAGCCCTGGACCCCTGGGGGGCTTGCTTCCACGGCCGCAGGTCATCGGACGTGGGGACGTTCGGCTCTATCTCAGGCCGCAGTCCCCTTCATCAAGATCACGCGTCGCGGTGAGGCAGCAAGTAGTCGGCCACGGCCATGAGGACGGCGGTCCAGAGGCAGAAGACCCCGAAGCCCTCCCAGGGGGAGAGCAGCGCGTTGACCGGCTGGTGGGCAAAGGAGTTCAGCTGGCCCGCCTCTGCCGGCAAGAAGGCGTGGACGTGCTGCCCGATGCTTCCCGGCAGTAACGCGTCCAGAGGCGCCAGGACCAAGACGAACCCGATTATCCCGGTGATGCCGCCGGCGGTGTGCCGGACGAGAGCGCCGATCGCCAGCCCGAACACACCGAGTACCGCGAGGTAGAGACCCCCACCCACAACGGCGCGTAGGACGCCAGGGTCACCGATCGAGACGGCAACCTTCTGCTGGAGCATCGCGGCACCCACGAAGAAGGAGGGGAAAACGGCAACCTCCCCAACCAGGAACACGACGACGGCCAGGACCAGCGCCTTGGCCGCGAGCAGAGGCGAGCGGCTGGGCACCGCGAGGAGGCTGACCCGGATGGTGCCGCTGGCGTACTCACCGGAGATCATCAAGAACCGAGCATACAGACGACGAGCTGCGGTGAAGCCGATCGTCAGGACGACCAGCAGTCCCAGGCCCCACAGCGTGGAGCGCAGTCTGCGCAGCTTCGTCCACTCAGATCTCAAGACAGCTACGCGGTCCGTGCGCTAGAGCGCGCGCAGGCTCACTGTCCTACGCCAGCGAACCCGGCAGCCTCATGGGTCTGCCCACCAAGGTCGCGCACCTCGATCACAGGACTCCTCGGCATGGCTCGAGACTCCCCGGCAAAGGCGAGGTCGCCCTAGAGCACGGCGGCCCTCTGCTTCCGGACCTTCGTCCCTTGGTGGCGCCGTGGCCAGGACCAACGGCGCGTACCGGAGGACGTTCAGCCCTGCTGCCAGATCGTCGATATCGGCGAAGGTGCGGACATGACCACCCAGATCAGCGTGATGACCGAAAACCACCTGGATTACCTGGTCACGCACGTCATCCTTATGGAGGTTCAGCCATGAAGGCACACGTCTACCACGGTCCCGGAGTCAAGGCCTGGCAGGAGTTCCCGGACCCCGTTCTGCAAGCAGACACCGACGCCATCGTGCAGGTCGACACCACCACGATCTGCGGCACAGACCTGCACATCCTGAAGGGCGACGTCCCCGCGATGACGCCTGGTCGGGTCATCGGCCACGAGGCGGTCGGTACCGTCACCCAGGTCGGAGGAGCAGTCAAGAACGTCCACCTCGGCGACCGCGTCCTCGTGTCCTGTGTGACGGCCTGCAGCGCCTGCCGTTACTGCCGCGAGGGTCACTCCGGACAGTGCCTCGGTGGCGGCGGCTGGATCCTGGGAAATGAGATCGACGGGACGCAGGCCGAGCTCGTCCGGGTCCCGTTCGTGGACGGCTCGACCTATCCCGTGCCGCCGGGTGTCAGCGACAACGAGCTTCTGATGCTCGCGGACATCCTGCCCACCGCGTACGAGGTCGGCGTCCTCAACGGACAAGTCCGCCCAGGCGATGTGGTCGTCGTCGTCGGCGCTGGACCCATCGGTCTGTCTGCGATCACGAGTGCGCAGCTGTTCAGCCCCAGCCTCATCGTGGCGATCGACATGGCCCCGGCACGGCTCGACGCCGCAAAGCAGTTCGGCGCAGACGTCGTCATCAACAACCTGGACCAGGACGCGGTTGCCGCCGTACACGAGCTCACCGCCGACCTGGGCGCCGACGTCGCGATCGAAGCCGTCGGTGTACCCGCGACCTTCGAGCTCGCGGTCGACCTGGTCCGTCCTGGAGGTCACGTCGCCAACATCGGTGTCCATGGCACCTCGGCAACGCTTCACCTCGAGCGCATCTGGGACCGCAACCTCACGATCACGACCGGCCTCGTCGACACCTACTCGACGCCTACCCTGCTGAAGCTGCTGGCCAGCAGGCAGATCGATGCGGCCCGCTTCGTCACCCACCACTTTGGCTTCAACGAGTTCGACGTTGCCTACGACACCTTCAGCCGCGCCGGCGACACCGGCGCCTTGAAGGTCGTGCTCTCGCGGTAAGCATGACGACTAGGCCCGGCAGCGCCGAGGATCTCTCACGAGACCGCGGCGCCAGCAGGTACCAAGGTCGTGAGGTAGGCGATCGCCCCCACAAGGATGGGGAGCCAGAAGTTCACCCAGCAAACCGTTTGAGCACGATCGCGGATCCCATGGCCCCGGTGCCAAGGGCAAAGCCCGCCTCCGCTTCAGGCACGCCCTCTGACGTCAGGAGCGGGAAGCCCAACCCCGCGCTTCCCACCGCTCCCACCGGGCATGACGTGCGACAACGCGGTCGTGGACAGCACGATCCGGAAGGACCTGGTGCAACGCAAACTCTCCGCGCACGCCAGCCGACTCCGCCGACGTCCACCGGTCACTGTGACCTTCAGGGGGTCGGGCGCAGGTTCCGGGACGGGAGCCCCGCCGCCAGGTAAGCCTCGGCCTCGTCCAGGGTCTCCTGCTCCAGCAGCCGCTCGGCCAGCGGGTCGAGCCGGTTGTGGTGGCGCACTAAGGTGTCGAGGGCCTCGGCGAAGCAGGACTCCAGGATCCGGCGCACCTCGGAGTCGACCAGGCCTGGGTCGGCTGAGCTGGGCACTGGTGGAGAAGATCCCCTCGTCCCGTCCCGGCCCCGTCAGCACACTGACAGGGCCGATCGCCTCCGACATCCCCCAACGACCCACCATCTGCCGGGCCGTCGCGGTGGCCACCTCCAGGTCGCTCTCGGCGCCGGTGGTCACGTCACCGAAAACGACCTGCTCCGCAGCCCGGCCGGCGAGAACCCCAACGATCCGCCCTTGCAGGTAGGAAGCGGTGTAACCGTACCGATCGGTCTGGGGAGCTTGCAGCGTCACGCCGAGAGCCTGGCCGCGCGGGATGATGGAGATCTTGCGGACCGGGTCCGCACCGGCGGTCAGCATCCCGACCAGTGCGTGCCCGGCCTCGTGGTGGGCGGTCCGGCGACGTTCCTCTGGGCTGCGCAGCAGGCGCCGGGCAGTGCCGAGCACGACCTTGTCCAGCGCTGCGCTGAAGTCGTCAGCAGCCACGTGGGTACGACGGTCCTTGGCCGCCACCAGCGCCGCCTCGTTGACCAGGTTGCCCAGGTCGGTGCCCACCATGCCGACCGTCACCGAGGCGACTGTCGCCAGGTCGACGCTTGCCTCGAGGGCTACCGACCTGGTGTGGACCCGCAGGATCTGCTCGCGTCCGACCTGGTCGGGAGGGTTGACGGCAACTCTGCGGTCGAAGCGGCCGAGACGCAGCAGCGCCGGGGCCAAGATCTCGGGGCGGTTGGTCGCGGCCAGAACGACCACGCCTTCGTTGCCCATGAACCCATCCATCTGGGTGAGGACCTGGTTCAGCGTCTGCTCCCGCTCGTCATGACCACCGAGGCTGACACCTCCACCTCGGGCGCGCCCGATCGCGTCGAGCTCGTCGAGCTCGTCGATGAAGATGATGGCCAGCGCCGGGCGCGCCGTACAGCAGGACGCCCAGCGGGATTTGAGCACCCACGCTGCGGAACCGCTCCGGTTCGCGCAGGAAGTCGACGACCTCCCTGACCTCCTGCTGAACCTCATCGATGCCGGCGACGTCCGCGAAGGTCGCGGCAGGACCGGTCGGCCGACCCATCCCGGTGAGCCCAGCGCCCATCCCTGCTGCACCGCGGCGGAACACACACACCAGCAGGGCGATGAACAGCGACGTCGGCCCGAAACCGACGAGCACCTGAGTGAGCGCAGAAGCGCCCTTGGGAGGCTCGGCGCTGATGGTCACACTGTGCTCCAGCAGCAGCGGCACGAGCTGGTCGTCCGCAAACGCCGGCCGCCGCGTCGTGAAGGCCCTGACCCCCTTCACCGAGGAACTTCCCTGCCGGTAATCGACCTTGGCCCAGAACGTCCCGGTGATCACGTCACCCGACGACGTCACCTGCACGACATTGCCCGCGCTCACCTGCGCCCGAAAGAACGAGTACGAGAGCTTGGTGGACGAGGCAGGGTTGAAAAGCAACGCCGTCAGCACCTAGTTCGTGACCAGGAAGGCCAGCACCCACCACCACACCCGGCGACCCACCTGGGCCCAGTGCTGTCGACCCCGCGGCGGCGGCGGCTCCGGATGCTCAGGGTGCTCCGGGTGCAGCTCCTCGATCCGCCAAGGAAGCCGCCCCGCCGATCACGAACGCTCGCCACCGCTGCCCTCCGCGCCCCCGGCTCTACGCCGA
>JAYTHM010000091.1:0-6651 GCA_043732645.1 Frankiales bacterium | reverse complement strand
CGCAAGATGAGCAACTACAACGTCAAGCGTGCCCCACACCGCAACTGGCCCAAGCCAACCCTGCCGATCGGGCTCTCAATACGCATCCTGAGCCCCCCTAAGTTATTGGTATTGGGGCTAAGCCCGGCTGCGTGCAGCAGAGCCCGGATCCCATCATCGCTGAGGAGAGGGTGCGCTTCGACAGGGCCACACTGCGGTCCGGCAGCTCGCGCAGACCCTCGCTCTGCCGCTGGACAACCTGCTCGCGGCTGAGCCGTCCGGGACCGAGCCGCTGTACTGGTTCGACGGGGCGCCCTAGACCTACGTCCAGGCGACGGATGACATCAAGACGATCTGGCAGCAGGTCCACTCGGACGTGTCGGCGGCGAGCTACCCGACGCTGTACAACAGCTACACCGCCCGCGGCTACGAGCTGGACCACCTGTCTATTGCGGACTGGATCGCGGCGTACGTCCCCGGTGGTGCCGCCTCCAAGCTGGGGCAGCTGCTCGATGTGGCCTACAACATCGAGTACGGCGCCGAGACCTCCCAGCAGAGCTCGCTGAACATGCTGTACCTGCTGGGATACTCCGGGCAGGGCCAGTTCCGGGTCTTCGGGCCGAGCAACGAGAAGTACCACGTGCATGGCGGCAACGACCAGCTGACCACCGGCCTCGCCGCGGCCCTACCCGGATAGGTCAGGTTGGGCACGCAACTGGTCGCGCTCGCCCGCAACAGCTACGGCACCTGGACGGTCACATCCCGGGCCGGGACGAAGACCATGAGCCAGGTGGCGGACCACGTCGTGCTCGCGCTGCCCTTCTCACTGCTGGCCAAGGTGGACCTGACCTGTGCGGGCTTGCCGGCCCTGAAGACGACGGCCATCCGGGAGCTGCCCATGGGCACGAACCCCAAGCTGCAGCTGCAGTTCTCCGACCGGCACTGGAACTTGTTGGGCAACACCGGCGACACCTACTCCGACCGGGGCTACCAGACCACCTGGGACGTCACCCGCGGCCAGGCCGGCAGCAACGGCGTCCTCGTGGACTACACCGGCGGCACGATCGGCGCCAACTTCGGGAGCCTCACGCCCGCGCAGTACGCGCAGCGCTTCCTCGGCCAGATCGAACCCGTCCTGCCCGGGCTGACCGCGAAGTGGAACGGCCGGGTCTTGTTGGACTTCTGGAAGACCTATCCCTGGACGCTCGGCTCCTACTCGTATTGGAAGGTCGGTCAGTACACCGGCTTCAGCGGCGTCGAAAAGGAGGCGGTCGGTAGCTGCCATTTCGCCGGTGAGCACACCTCGCAGGACTCCCAGGGCTACCTCAACGGCGCCGTCGAGACCGGCTACCGCGCAGCTGCCGAGATCCTGGCGGCACTGAAGTGACCGGTCGCGCGACCGTGCTGGAGCTGGCCCGCCACCCGGGACTCCGGGAACGACTGCGTCCCTGAGGTCCAGGCGCCCGAGGACGCAGTACTGCCTTCACGTTGGCGACCGCACTGACCGCCAGGTTCGCAGCGATGTGCCGGAGCTCCTACGGGGTACCGCTAGGTTGAGAGTCGGTTCCGGTGCAGCCGGAGTCCTGCGTCGGCGGAGGGTTCTTGGCCAGGTCACCGGCAGCGTTCACAGCGTTGGCGTCGCGGACTGGTCTGCGCCGTGTGCTCGCCGCATATGCGCTCTATGACTTCGTCGAGTTCTTTGTGTGGCTGGCCATCATCCTGTGGGCGTTCCAGATTGGTGGCCCCTACCTCGCCGGTCTCGCAGCCCTGGTCCAGTTGGTCCCCGCGGCCTTCCTCGCTCCGGCGCTGGCCAGCGTCGGGGACCGCATCCCACGTGGTTCAGCGCTCGTGGTGGCCTACGCGTCTGTCGCTGCTACGTGCGCGATCACCGCGACGGCGCTCCTGGTGTCGGCACCGATCCCCATCGTGCTCACTGCGTCGACCGCGGTGACCACGGGCGTTGCCGTCGCGCGGCCGATCCACTTCGCCGCGCTGCCGCAGCTCGCTGCAACACCGGACGAGCTGGTGTCGGCAAACTCGTTGTCGTCGGTCGCGGACGGCATCTTTCGCTTCTTTGGCCCCGTGGCAGCCGGGATTGTGGTGGCAACCTTGGGCTACTGGCAGGCTTTCGTCATCGCGATGGTGTTCTGTGTTGCTGCCGCTGGACTCTGCGTCGGACTGCGGTCGGGCTTCGCGGTGCTCGACGCGACTCACAAGCCGGGTGGCCTCCGATCCTCGCTCGAGGGGATCGTGACCCTGCGGGGCGACTGGGGATCCCTCGCGCTACTGCTGGTGCTTACGGTGGACTTCGTGATCACGGGCTCGCTCGACGTGCTCGGCGTCGCTCTCGCAGGTGACGTCCTTGGCGTCGGGGCGACCGGCGCGGGACTGCTCATCGGATCCCTCGGGATAGGTGGTCTCGTCGGCGCGGTGATGGGGGCCTGGCTCTCGCGGGGACGCCGGCTCACGCCCGTCATCGTGACAGGGGGAGTCCTCGAGGGCTTGGGCTTCGCGGCAGTCGCCCTGCTCAGCTCCCCTACGCTGGCCATGGTGGTCCTGGCGGTGGCGGGCACGGGTGGCGCCGTCATGCTGGTTTCGGGTCGCACGCTGCTGCAGCGTGCTATCGACGATCGTGTGCTCGCGCGTGTCTTCGCGATCCAGGAGAGCACCACGTTGATCGGCACCGCCGTGGGAGCGATGTTGGCCCCGCTGCTCATCGCGCGTTTCTCGGTGCTTGGCGCGTTCGTCCCCCTCGGGCTCGGCTGTGTGCTCCTCGCGCTCCTTGGTGTCGTGCTCATCAAGCGGGTCGACGCCCGTGCGGTCTACCGCCCGCACGAGATTTCGTTGCTGCGTGGTGTCTCTTTTCTTGCTCACCTGCCCCAGTACGACCTTGAACGGCTGGCCAAGAACGCGCGTTGGGACGTCGTGGTCCCCGGCACCGTCGTCGTGCGCCAGGGAGAGCTGGGCCGCTTTTTCTACGTCATTGCCGACGGCGAGTTCAACGTCAGTGTCGATGGCGAACTGCGTCCGGTGCTGCTCGGTCCGGGCGCAGGATTCGGCGAGATCGCGCTGCTGCGCGTCGTACCGCGTACTGCGACGATCACGTCGGTGACGTCCGCACGGCTCCTTGCACTGGAGGCCTGCGACTTCCTCGCTGCGGTGACGGGCAGCGCCGATGGTCACGCGATTGCGGCGGAGGTGACGGCGACCCACCTCGCACGTGATCTGGACGCACGACGCTGACCTGGAGGGAATCGGCGACGTCGCAACACTCGTGCGGTCACATGCGGTGTCGGATCCGGTCCCGCCAGGCGCGACCGTCGGGGTCGTACAGCAGCCGGGATACCGGGACAGCCCAGGGGCGAGCCGCGCGGGGGACGCGCTCGGGCACATGGGGTCGCAGCCGACCGGCGGGACGCGCTCCGGAGCAGCCGCCGTCGTACCAGGCTTGGAGGGCCTTTGCGCTGGTACGCAGGGACTCGAAGGCGTCGGCAGGGTCGAGCAGACCGTCGTCGGAGGTGGCGTCGAGGTGCTCGCGCCACAGCTCGAGGCGCAGGTCGCGGGCAAAGACGCGCGCCCCGTCGCCGAGGCCGCCTGGGTCGTGCGGCGCGCGGGGGTCGGGAGTGGCGTCCAGGACGGCACAGGACAGCTCGCTGTGGTGGGTCCAGGAGCGCCGGTTCATGTTGTCCGAACCCACCATCGCCCAGGTGTCGTCGATGACGACGACCTTGGAGTGGCATTGAGACCTCGCACCCTGTGGTTCGAGTGAGGTATCGCAGCAGCCGACAGTGCGCCGCTCTCGGCGCTCGCATCCGCCAGATGAAGGGCAGTAGCCCTGGGCGAGTTGGGCCGGAAAATTGGCCGCTGTGCCACGGTGTCCTGTGACCATTTCCCTTCCCGCTTCGTTGGTCGACTCCGATACGGCACGGGTGGTGCGACTCCTCCGCTCCTACTACGGCCACCCGATCGCTGGACCTGCGTCCCGTTCAGGTGCGTCGTTCGACACCTGGGACAGCACGGGAACGCGGGACCGCGACCGGGACGTCTTCACCGCGGACGATCTCGTCGCCGTATCGCTGCTGTCCGGCGACGTGCCGGGTCTTGCCGCTCGTCTTCTCCTCGTGGAGGAGAAGAACCGCTACAACGCCATGCTGGCTGCCGTGGGATCGGACCGGGATCTGGCTACCGTCGAGCATCTGGCCGATGACGGCCCCGAGTGGGCACTGGACCAAGCCCTCTTGGAACTTCCGGCCGTGGGCCCGACAACGGCCAGCAAGTTGTACGCCCGCAAGCGGCCCCGCCTTCGGCCTATCTACGACACCGTCGTGACGGACGTGCTCGGCACCGTCAAGCGTCACTGGGAACCGGTTCGCCTCGCGCTGCAACCGGTCAACGGCGACCTCCACGATCGACTCCTGGGGCTGCGCGATCAGGCCGGGCTACCCGAGGCGGTCTCGGCGCTGCGGGTGCTGGACGTCGTGGTCTGGATGGAGGGCAAGCAGGCACAGCGTGAGGCAGGGACCCAGCCACGTCCTTGAAGTGCCGGGGCGGCCGGCTGGACGGGGAGACCTGGGCCGTGGCTGGTGTGCGTGGCGTTCGATGCGCTTGCTGCGGAGCGTCCCGACTCGGGGATCACCGTCCGTGCACCGTGCATGGGAGGCCACTGGCCTCGTCGTCAGACGCGGGGCTGCGGGCGCCGACTGACATGTTGACTGTCCGGCAACAGGTGCCTTGACGTGGTTTCCGGGGACTTAGGGGCTAGCCGCGGGCTGGGGGCTGGTGCTCCAGGCGTGAAGCCGGGCCAGCCAGCCGGTGGCGTGGATCTCGGTGTAGGTCTGGCGGGCCGCGTCGATCAGAGGTGCCGCGTCGTCGGGGCGGCGCTGGTCGGCGAGCCACCGGGCGAGTTCTTCTTGGGCCTGGGCGCGGTATCCGTGGGCACCGAAGGCCTCCAACGCGGTGATACCTGCGCGCATCTGGGTCTCGGCGAACTCCGGGTCATCTTTCCGTGTGGCGACCAGGCCGCGCAGGCGGTGCCACTGAGCGGCGACCGCGGGCGAGCGTTGCCCGGGTCGGGCCTGCTCCACGGGCTCCAGTAACCGGCTGGCCAGTTCCAGGTCGTCTGCTGCGAGCGCGGCAAGGACCAGCGGCGGCCACAGGAAGCAGAAGTCATCGTCCAAGCCGAACCAGCTAAGCAGTCGGGGGAAGATGTCCGCCGCGATGGCGCCAGCGTGCGCCGCATCTCCGCTCGCGACGGCGCGGGCGACGTCGGCGCTCTGCTGCCAGACAAGCGCCATGCCGTCGTCCGTGCTGTCGATGTGGTCCTGGCTGCGGGAGGGGACAGGTTGGCCTGTGGCGTCGGCGAGCCAGACCTCCAGGGCCCGGAGGGTGCCTCGAACACTGGGCGAAGTTGCCGTGTCGAGCGCGGCCTCCAGGAGGGCGGTGGTGGCGGTGATGTTGCCGGTGGACCACACCGCGAAAAGGTGGTTGCTCATCGCGAAGTCGATGTTTTCCTGGCTTCCCGAGCGGCGTGCGACCTCCTCTGCCTCCCGCGCGTAGTTGATCGCCCCGGGTAGGTCCCGGCTGTTGAGCAGCGCGGCAAGGTTGACCAGACTGCTGGCCAAGGGGTCGAGCAGGTCGTGCTCGCGAGCCACTTCTGCGGCGGCTTCAAAGGTCAGCTTGGCCGCGACCGGAGCCCCAATGCTCATGTAGCGGGTCCCGATGCGCAGCAGCGCCGTGGCCAGGGCCTCATGGTCATTGGCGCCCTCGGCGAGCAGAAGCATCTGCTCGGCGTAAGCCCCCGTCGCGTCGTAGTCGCTGAGCCGGGAATGTGCCCGCGTCAGCACATTGGCGAGGCGCAGCAGGGCAGCATCTGCATCCCGCCGCCCCTGCAGGGCCTGCCAGCGGGGCGCCGCGACCGCGATCGCAGCCCCGTTGTCACCACCGAGCATCGATGCTTCGGCTTGGGCGGCGGCGGCACGGCCGGCCTGGACCTCATCACCAAGCTCGTCGAATACCGTCACGGCCCCGGCGGCGTGGTCGCGGGCGGCGGGGTAGTGCCCGGCGGTGTTCCCGGCCTGGGCCGCGGATAGGTGCAGGTGGGCCCGGCCGGTGGGTTCGTGGCTGTGGGCCAGGGCCACTTCCAGCAGCCGCTGAGCCTCCGCGGGGGCGCCGATCGCAGCAGCCCGCGTGGCGGCCCGCTCAAGGTGCAGTAGCGCGCGCCCGGTCAGGTCGGGGACGTCAGGATCGGTGGCGGGTGCCGCCTTGATCGCATCCAGCAGGTGCTGGGCGATGACGACAGCGAGGTCGTTGGCCGGGTCGGGTTCGGTAGCCAGGTGGTGCGCGGCGGCCAGGTGACGGGTCTTGCGGTCCCGGCGGGACATGGTGGAGATCGCGACCTGACGGACCACGGACTGCACGAACCGGAACTGGCCACGTTCGGCACTGAACCGGTCGCTCTGCAGGGCCAGGATCTCCCTGCGGCGCAGCGCCTCCAGCACGGCCTCAAGGGTGCGTGGCGTCGACCCCAACGCGAGTAGGCCCTCGCGGGTGAAGGTCAGGCCCAGGACCGCAGCGTCGGCCACCACCCGCTTCTGCTCGGCGTCCAGGGAATCCAGGCGGGCCGCGACCAGGGCCTGCAACGACGCCGGTGCACCGATCGCGTCCAGGTCAAGC
>JAYTHM010000090.1:0-6662 GCA_043732645.1 Frankiales bacterium | reverse complement strand
GCCGCAAGGTGACGGCCTGGGGCAGGAGCTTCCTGGACGGGCAGCTCCTGGCCGAGGCGGAGGGCATCTTCATCGAACCGAGGGGCGGCCACCCCGGGGCGATGCTCACCGGGCTAAGGGAGAAGACCGTCACCGAGTAGGACTCCGGTCCTGGCACATTTCTAGAACGTGTTCCATACTGCGGACGTCGGGCAGCGGAGCCCGCGGACGGAGGACATCAGCGGTGGAGACACGTGAGCAGATCTGGGTCGGCGGGCAGTTCGTAGCGCCGGCGGGAACCGGCCTCATCGAGGTCGTCAGCCCCCACACCGAGCAGGTCATCGCGACCGTGCCCGACGGCACCAACGCCGACATCGACCGAGCCGTCGCCGCCGCGCGCGAAGCCTTCGATCACGGGCCATGGCCCCACCTCACGCCGGCCGAGCGCGCGTCGTACCTTTCGGCGCTGTCCGCGGAGATCGTCGGCAGCATGGACCACTGGGCCGGCGTGATCAGCAGCGAGATGGGGGCCCCGTTCAGCTTCTCGCAGATGGGGCAGGTCTTCGCGAGCACCATGGTGCTCGACTACTACGCCGGACTGGCTGCGACCTACCACTTCGAGGAGGTCCGCAACGGCGTCATGGGCCCAGCGCTGGTGCGGCGCGAGCCCGTCGGCGTGGCCGCCGCGATCGTCCCGTGGAACGTCCCGCTGTTCACCACGGTGCTCAAGCTGGGTCCGGCGTTCCTGGCCGGCTGCACGGTCGTCCTCAAGCCGTCCCCCGAGACGCCGTTGGACGCCTACCTGCTCGCCGAGGCGTGCGAGAAGATCGGCCTACCCAAGGGCGTGCTCAACATCGTCGTCGCCGGCCGCGAGACCGGTGCTCACCTCGTCAGCCACCCCGGTGTCGACAAGGTCGGCTTCACCGGCTCGACCGCGGCGGGAAAGAAGATTGCCGCCGCCGCCGGCGCCGATCTCAAGCGCGTCACCCTCGAGCTGGGTGGCAAGAGCGCCGCCATCTTCCTGCCCGATGCAGACCTGTCGGTCGCCGTCCCGCAGGCTCTCGGATCGGGCTTCATGAACAACGGACAGGCCTGCGTCGCGCAGACCCGCATCCTGGTCAGCCGAGACCGCTGGTCGGAGACGGTTGACGCCCTGACCGAGTGGACCGCCGCCCAGGTCGTCGGCGACCCGATGGACCCGGCAACCCAGATCGGCCCGCTCGTCGCCGCGCGGCAGCGCGACCGCGTCGAGGGCTTCATCGCCACCGCGCAGAAGGAGGGCGGCAAGATCGCCGTCGGTGGTGGCCGACCCGCGAGCCAGTCCACCGGCTGGTACGTCGAACCGACCCTCGTCATCGACGTCGACCCCAAGCACACCATCGCGCAGCAGGAGGTCTTCGGGCCGGTCGTCTCGGTGCTCGCCTACGACACCCCCGAGGACGCCGTCCGGATCGCCAACGACAGCGACTTCGGCCTGTCGGGGACGGTTTTCACGGCCGACGTCGCCGTCGGCATCGACATCGCCCGACGGGTCCGCACCGGGACCTACACGATCAACTCGTTCGCGCTCGAGTTCGCCGGCCCCTTCGGGGGCTTCAAGCAGAGCGGGGTCGGGCGCGAGCTCGGCCCGGAGGGCCTTGCGGCGTACCTGGAGAGCAAGACGATCTCCCTGCCTGCCGGGACCGTGGTGCCAGGCGTCCCCGTCGTATGACCTCGGCGACCACTACCGGCGAGGTCCTGGCAGGCGTCGACCTCATCGGCCGGACCTGCCTGGTCACCGGCGCCTCCGCCGGCCTGGGGGTCGAGACCGTCCGGGCTCTGCAGTCCGCGGGCTGCGAGGTCGTGGGGGCTGTACGCGACCTGGCCAAAGGCCGGTCCGCGCTGGCCGACGCCGGTGTCTCGTGCGACCTGGTGCAGCTGGACCTGGCCGACCTCGACAGCGTCCGGAGGGCTGCCGTCGAGGCAGCCGCTCGGCTACCGAGGATCGACCTGCTCGTCAACAACGCGGGGGTGATGGCGACCCCGCTTCGTCGTACCGCTCAAGGCTTTGAGCTGCAGCTGGGCACCAACCACCTGGGGCACTTCGCCTGGACGACCGCGCTGCTACCCCAGCTTGTCAGCGGCAGCCGGATCGTCAACGTCAGCAGCCGCGGGCACCTGCGGTCCCCGATCCGCTGGGACGACCCCCACTTCCGGGTTGAGAGCACTTACGACAAGTGGACCGCCTACGGGCAGAGCAAGACCGCGAACATCTTGTTCACCGTCGAGCTCGAGCGCCGCCTTGCCGGGCAGGGAATCCACGCCTTCTCGCTGCACCCGGGCGTCATCATGACCGAGCTCTCGCGGCACCTGACCCAGGACGACCTCACGACCATGTCGAAGCTCATGCCACAGAGCGGGATGGTGATAAAAGACGTCAGCGCCGGGGCAGCCACCACGGTCTACGCCGCCATCAGCGGCGACCTTGAAGGGCTCGGCGGGAGCTACCTGGAGGACTGCCACGTCGCCGAACTGACGCCCGGGGATGGCTCCGGAGGGTACGCCGCGTACGCCATGGACGGCGACGGAGCAACCAGGCTGTGGGCCTGGTCGAAAGCCGAGACCGCCTAGCCGAGCTGGGCTCTGAGGGCGGGCAGGAGCGGCGCGCCGTGCTTGATGTCTGCGGCAGGCAGGGCCCGGACGTCGACCGGGATTTCCTGGGGCAGCGGTTGCTTAGTCGGCGGCCGGGTTGGGGGGCAGCGCTGAGGTGCGCTCGGTGTCGGCCTCGAGGGGACCGGTCTTCATCGAACCGCCGGGCGAAACCAGGGGCGCGTCGCGGCCGGGGAGCGCCTCGTAGAAGAACACCCGGTTGTCCTCCTTGTCCTCGGCCAGCTCCACCGGGATCGAGCGGTCGGGGTAGATCGCGTCAACTGGACACACCGGCTCACAGGCCCCGCAGTCGATGCACTCCTTGGGCTGAATGTAGAGCTTGCGGTCACCTTCGTAGATGCAGTCGACCGGGCACTCCTCGATGCAGGACATGTCCTTGATGTCCACGCAGGACGAGGTGATGACGTACGTCAAGCGACTGCTCCCTCAGTGGAGTGGCCGGGAAAGACCGTGGCCCCCGGGTCGATCACGGTAGCGGCGTTGTTGACCGCAGTCGCGGCCTCCCCGAACCCGACGCTGATGAGGCGGACCTTGCCCGGGTAGTCGGTGATGTCTCCGGCGGCGAAGACCCGCGGCAAGTTGGTCGCCATCGTCGTGTCGACGATGACGTGCCGCTCCTGCACGGTCAGCCCCCAGGCCTCCAGAGGCGAGATGTCAGCGGTGAAGCCGAGCGCGGCGACGATTGCCTGGCAGGGAAGCTCGCGCACCTGCTTGGTCTTGACGTCCCGGACCGTGATCGACGCCAGGGTCGCCTCGCCGTTGATCGCCATGGGTGACACCGGCGTGATGACGGTGATATTCGAGTGGTGCAGCAGCTTCACCGAGTGGGCGTGCGCGCGGAACTGCTCGCGCCGGTGGACGAGGGTCACCGAGGACGCGACCCCCTCGAGCCCGAGGGCCCAGTCGACAGCGCTGTCACCTCCCCCGACGACGATGACGTCCTTGCCCGCATACGGCAGGTACGTCGGAACGATGTACTCCAGGCCGCGCCCCTCCCACACGCCGCCGCCAGGCAGGGGCCTCGGCGTGAAGGTGCCGATGCCGCCGGTGACGACCACCGCGCGGGCCTTCACGACGGTGCCGGAGGCGGTACCGATCAGGACGTGGTCGCCCTGGTCGGTGTAGGAGACGGCCTGCTGGGCGAGCAGGTAGTGCGGCCCGAAGGGGGCGGCCTGCGCCACCAGGTTCTCGACGAGGTCCTTGCCCTTGACGGCCGGGAAGCCGGCAATGTCATAGATGAGCTTCTCGGGGTACAGCGCGGTGATCTGGCCGCCAGCCTCGGGCAGCCCGTCGACCACGGCGACGGACAAACCGCGAAAGCCCGCGTAGTAGGCGGCGTACAAGCCGGAGGGGCCGGCCCCCACCACGAGCACGTCCACGTCCACGTCCACGTCCACGTCCACGTCAGCCACTGCGACCCTCCCGGTCTGACAACAAGAACACGTTACCGTTGGTCATGAGGGCCTCACGACCTGTCCAGGGCAGCGCGGGCAGCCGCCGCCAGCAACCGCACCCCGATCCCGATCGCCGCCTCGTCGACGTCGAAAGACGGCTGGTGCAGGTCCATCGCCTCGGTGCTGTCAAGAGGCCGGACGCCGAGCCGGGCCAACGCGCCGGGGACCCGCTCGAGGTACCAGGCGAAGTCCTCCCCGCCCAACGACTGCTGGGTCGGCACGGCCGCCCCCGGACCGAGGACGGTCGTGACGGTGGCGGTCAGCAGCGAGGTGGCCGACGGGTCGTTGACGACCGGTGGCACGCCCCGCTGGTAGGTCAACTGCACGTGCGCTCCGAAGGGGGCAGCCAGGGAGCGGACGAGGCCGTCCACCAGGTCGCTCGCACCCGCCCAGACTTTCTGGTCGAGGACCCGAACGGTGCCTCGAAGGACGCCCTCCCTGGGGATGGCGTTGGCCGCCGTACCGGCCGCGATATGACCCCAGACCACGGACATCCCGGACCGTGGGTCGACCAGCCGGGAGAGCGCCTCGGGCAGCCCGGTGGCGACCGCCGCGAGCGCGTGGACCAGGTCCACGGTGGCGTGCGGCCGGGACGTGTGGCCGCCGGGACCGCTCAGCCTGACCTCTACCGTGTCGGCGGCAGCAGTGATCGCACCGGCCAGCAGCCCGACGCGCCCCACCTCCAGCGAGGGGTCGCAGTGCAGGCCGAAGACGGCCACCGCGTCGTCGACAAGGCCCTCGTCGATCACGTCGAGGGCGCCGCCAGGCATCTGCTCCTCGGCCGGCTGGAAGACCAGCCGCACCCGTCCGGGCAGCTCCTGGCGGGCCAGCGCGAGGCCGGCACCGAGGACGACTGCGGTGTGCACGTCATGGCCGCACGCGTGACACACGCCCGGGACCTGCGAGCGGTAGGGCACGTCCTTCTCGTCCTGCATGGGCAACGCGTCCAGGTCGGCACGGAGCACCACGAAGGATGGACCCGAGCCGACGTCGCAGACCAGCCCGGTACCGCAGGCGAGCACCCGCGGCGCCAGCCCGGCAGCGCTGAGCCGGTCGCACAGCAGCGCAGTCGTACGGTGCTCCTGCCGCCCCAGCTCTGGGTGGCTGTGCAGGGCGCGGCGGAACTCGACGAGCTCGGCCTCGTGCCCGCGCAGCCACTGCTGGACGGTCATGCGAACGGCCGACCCGCGACGAACTCCGCAAGCAGGCTGTCGACGACCGCGCGCAGGTCGCCCTGGCTCGCCGCGGCAACAGCCCGCTGCCGCTGGTAGGAGGCCCCACCGGCGACGACCTCGTCGACGCGCGCCAGCTCCTCGACGCAGCCCAGCCGCTCCGCGGCCGGCCGCAAGTCGTGGGCCAGCTCGAGCAGAGCCTCCTTGATCGGGGCGGTCGACTCGTCCTCACGGATGATCTTGGCATCCATGCCATAGCGCGCGGCCCGCCACTTGTTCTCACGCAGCACCCATCCCTTGGGAATGGGCAACCGATAGCCCTTGTCGAGCTCGCGGTCTAGCGTATCGACGAGGCACTGCGACAAAGCTGCGACCATCCCGACCTCGTGCAGCGTCGGCAACCCGTCGCAAATGCGCACCTCGACCGTCCCATAGGTCGGGTGCGGCCGGATGTCCCACCACACCTCCTTGATCGACCCGATCGTGCCGGTCGAGATCAGCGTCTCCATGTAGGACTCGAAGTCCGTCCAACCGGCCAGCTGGTAGGGCAGCCCCGCCGTCGGGAGGCTCTCGAAGACCTTGGACCGGCTGGAGGCCAGCCCGGTGTCGTGGCCGATCCAGAACGGCGAGGAGGCCGACAGCGCCAACAAGTGCGGAATGTACGCCGAGAGCGCGTTGACGATCGGGATGACCTTGTCCGGGGCGCGGACGCCGACGTGCACGTGGACCCCGAAGATCTGCAGCTGGCGGGCCAGCCACTGCATGTCCTCGACCAGCTTGGCGTAGCGGGGGTCGGGGCTGATCGTCTGCGTCGCCCAGTCGGTCGTCGGGTGGGTGCCGGCGCACATCATGGCCAGCCCACGGTGGGCGACAAGGGGGCGCAGCTCCTCGATCGTGCCGGCCAGGTCAGCTGTCGCCTCGGAGACGGTCGTGCAGATCCCCGTGATGACCTCGATCGTCGACTCGAGCAGCTCGTGCTTGGCCTTGGGGTGCTCGCGGCCGGGCGAGAGAGCCTCCAGGACCTCACTGGCTGCGCTGGTGAGCTGCCGGGTGTCGGGCGAGACCAGCTGCAGCTCCCACTCGATGCCAAGGCTCGCGCGGGGCGAGGCGGAGAAGGGGATCTGCATCGCTGCAGGCTAGCGACCGTCGGCCGACGGGCGAGTCGGCGCGTCGAGACCGTCGAGACCGTCGAGACCGTCGATGAGCAGCCGCAGGTGGTCGGAGTAGACGGCATCCACCCCATGGCTGACGGCCCATCGCAGGGTCCACGCATGCTGCACGCCCCAGGCGAAGGCACGTAGTCCGGCCTCGTGCGCCTGCCGGACCAGCGAGCTGGTCCATCGGCCGTGCCGCAGGTTGACCGCGTCGAAGCCCTGCTCGCCGAGGGCGGGCAGCGTGAGGTGCGGGC
>JAYTHM010000089.1:0-6670 GCA_043732645.1 Frankiales bacterium | reverse complement strand
GCGAGCGGTGGACGCCGCGCCAGGCCGACGGCACGGTCCCCGACGCGGTCCGGGCAGAGCGTCAGCGCGGGTAGCAGGGCGTCAGCGCGGGTAGCGGGGCGTCAGCGCGGGTAGCGGGGCCGCGGCTGACAGGTTGGGCAAGAGTAAGACGAACGGTTCATCCAGGCCTCCCGACGCAGCGGCGTCCCGCAGCGGTCGCACGGCTCGCCCTCGCGGCCATAGGCGTGCAGCGACCGCTCGAACAGCCCACTGACGCCCTCGGTCGAGACGTACAACGCGTCGAAGGACGTCCCGCCCTGCGCGAGGGACTCGGTCAGGACCTCCCGCGCGTGCGCAAGTAAAAACAGGGCCTTCGGCTTCGTGATGAGCTCGGTCGCCCGGCCACCGTGCAGCTGGGCGCGCCACAGCGCCTCGTCGGCGTAGATGTTGCCGATGCCGCTCACCAGGGTCTGGTCCAGCAGCGCCCGCTTGACCCCGGTCGTCCTGGCCCGCAACCGCGTCGCGAACCTGTCGTCGTCGAACTCGGGGTCCAGAGGGTCCCGCGCGATGTGCGCGATCGTCGACGGCAGGTCGGCTCCGCCGGCTACGACCTGCAGCCCACCGAAGGTTCGCTGATCGACGAACCGCAGCTCCCGTCCCCGGTCAGTGAAGGCGAACCGAACCCGCAGGTGCTTTTCCAAGGCCTTGTCCCCCGGTACGACGAGCAGCTGCCCGCTCATCCCCAGGTGACCGGCGAGGGCGTCCCCTGAGTCCAGTGGCAGCCACAGGTACTTCCCGCGCCGGCGGGCCGCCTCGACCGTCCGCCCGGTCAGCAGGTCAACGAAGTCGGTGGGCCCGCCCTCGTGCCGGCGTACCGACCGGGGGTGGTGGACGGAAACGGTCGCAATCGTGCGACCGACGACCCCCCTGTCCAAGCCGAGGCGGACGACCTCGACCTCGGGCAGCTCAGGCACCGGCTAGTCCGCGAGCTGCTCGTCGGGAAGCGCGTCGAGCTCCAAGGCCCGCCAAGCCCCCTCGGCCGCCTGCTGCTCGGCCTCCTTCTTGCTCTTGCCGGCGCCCTGCCCGAGGACGTCGCCAGCGATCACCGCGCGGGCCACGAAAGCCTTCGCGTGGTCCGGCCCGCTCTCGGAGATCGCATACTCCGGTACGCCGAGACCTCGGGTCGCCGTCAGCTCCTGAAGGGCGGTCTTCCAGTCCAGCGCTGCTCCGTCCTGCGCGGCAGCCCTCATCAAGGGGTCGAACAGCGCCCGTACGAGCTTCGTCGCGCCCTCGAGGCCGCGCTCGAGGTACACGGCCCCGATGACGGCCTCCATCGTGTCGGCCAGAATGCTCGCCTTGTCCCGCCCACCGGTGACGTCCTCGCCCTTGCCCAGCCGCATCCAACGACCGAGCCCAAGGTCGCGGGCCACCCCCGCCAGCGCACGCGTGCTGACAACCGACGCGCGCAGCTTCGCCAGCGACCCTTCGGCCAGGTCCGGGTGATCGGCGTACAGCGCGTCGGTCACGACCAGCCCGAGGACGGAGTCGCCGAGGAACTCCAGGCGCTCGTTGGTCGGCAGGCCACCGTGCTCATAGGCGTACGAACGGTGCGTCAGGGCCTGCTCGAGCAGCGCCGGCCCGACGGCGGTGCCGAGGGCGACCTCCAGCAGCGTGTACTGCTCCGCCTTTGTCATGGAGCGCTCACCGGGGCCCCGGTGGGGTAGCACCCAGCCGGGCGACCACATGGTCGAGGGCGTCACCCACGGTCAGCAGGTCGTCCAGGTCCTCGTCGGCCATGGTGAACCCCGGCCGCTGCGCACCGATCCACTCCTCGATGACATCGACGATCTCGACCAGGGCGAGCGAGTCGGCCCGCAGGTCTTCGATGAACCGCAGGTCGGGTGCAATGCTCGCCGGGTCGACCTCGAGGACGGTCCCGACCGCGGACTGCAGCACCGCCAGCACCTCCTGCGGCGTCAGTGCGGGCTGCTCAGACCGCCAGGACCGTGCGCTTGTCATACCGGCCGCACTCCGGGCACACGGTGTGGGGGCGCGTGGTGTGGCCACGGTCGCAGGTAACCAGCGTGGGAACGCCGGTCTTCCACTGCGCACGGCGAGAGCGGGTGTTGCTGCGCGACATCTTGCGCTTCGGGACGGCCATGTTCTCTACTCCTGGTCTGTCTGCTCGAGCAGCCCGGCGAGGGCACCCCAGCGGGCGTCGGTCGTGTCGTGCATGTGCGGGTCGGGCAGGTCGTCCAGGCGCTCGCCGCACGTGGCGCAGAGGCCTTTGCAGTCCGGCCGGCACAGCGGGTTGAGCGGCAGTGCAAGGACCACGGCGTCCCGTAGCGTCGGGGTGAGGTCAAGAAAGTCCCCGTCCAGCTGCGCGACCTCGTCGTCGTCGTCGTGGTCGGTGCTGGCCTCCGGGTAGACGTACAGCTCCTGGATCCGAACCGCGAGCTCGTCGCTCACGTCCGCCAGGCACCTTCCGCACTCCCCGGACACCGGCGACGTGACGACACCGCTGACGAGAACCCCATCCATCACGCTCTCGAGCCGGAGGTCCAGCGCGAGCTCGGCACCGATGGGCACCCCGATCAGGTCGGCGATCCCGAGTCCCTCGGGCGCGGAAGCAGAGAACTGCACCGGACGCATCGACCCTGGCCGCCGCCCAAGCTCCCGTGTGTCGAGCACGAGCGGGTTGCGGGGGTCGAGGCGCTGCTGCGGCTTCCTGTTCTCGGGCACGAGGATCTCGGGGCTCGGTCGAGCCCGTTCGGTAGCCTAGCCGAGGTCCTGGTGGGCGGGCCAGCGTCAGCCGGGGAGGGGCTCGTCGAGCAGCGAGTCGGTGTCGCGGTCCTGGTCGCCGAGGGCGTCGAGCTCGTGGCGTCCGGAGAGCTTCTGTCGACCGCGCTCGACGGCCGCGAGCGTCTTGGTCAGGACGATCTCGAAGTTGGCGAGCTTGGCGTCGACGTAGTCCTCGACCTCGGCCCGCATGACGTCGGCGGACGTGCGGGCATCCTCCACGATCCGGTCAGCCACACCGGCCGCCTCCGCGTAGACGTCGTTGGCCTCCAGCAGCCGGCGACGCTCGAGCTGCGCGGCCGCGATGATCTCCGCAGCCTCGCGGTGGCCCTCGTCGACCACGCCCTGCTTGTCACCGAGCACCTCCCGCGCACGGGAGATCGTCTCCGGCAGCAGCAGCTCGACGTCGGCGAGCAGGGCCAGCAGATCGCTGCGGTTGACCACGCACGACGCTGACATCGGCATTGCCCGAGCCCCTTCGACAAGGGCGATGGTCTCGGCAATCTTGGCGTGCACCTCATCCACGAGCGGACCTCCTGTTGCTGCAGTGCTCAGGCGAACTGATCCTTCACGCGCTCGAGAAGGCGCCGGCGAACGGCCTCCGGGACGGAGGCGGACACATCCCCACCGTACGTCGCGACCTCCTTGACCAGGCTTGACGACAGGAACGAGTACAGCGGGTTGGTGGTCATGAACATCGTCTCCACGCCTTGCAGTCCGTGGTTCATCTGCGCCATCTGAAGCTCGTAGTCGAAGTCGCTGATAGCTCGTAGGCCCTTGACGATGACCTGTATCCCGTTGTCCTTGCAGAAGTCGACGATGAGCCCGTCGAAGGTGTCGACCCGCACGTTGGGGTAGTCGACGGTGGCCTCGCGCAGCATGTCGGTGCGCTCCTCGAAGGAGAACATCCGCTTCTTACTGGCGTTGACACCGACGGCGACCACCAGCTCGTCGTACAGCAGGCTGGCGCGTCCGATGATGTCGAGGTGTCCGAGTGTCACCGGGTCGAACGATCCAGGGCACACGGCCCTTCTCATGCGCGGTCCGTGCTCGTGGGGGCCGTCTTCATGGGCGCGAAAAGTACCAGAGCGTTGCTTCTCCGTAGCGCCGGGACCGCTCCTCACGCAGCCCCGACGGCAGCACCGGTGCCGGCCCGCGGGTGCGCCGCTCGACCACGACCAGTCCCTGCTCGGCCAGCCACGGCAGCACGGCCGTCAGCACGCCGTCCACCTCCAGCTCGTATGGCGGGTCCAGGACCACCACCTGGTGTGGCGAGGGCTCCGTGTCCAGGAAGCAGGTCACGTCGGCGTCCACGACGGTCGCCGGCAGCCGGAGAGCGTTGACGTTGCTCCGGATCGCCGCCAGCGCGCGGGGGTCCTCCTCGACGAGGGTGGCCGCCGCCGCGCCTCGCGACAGAGCCTCCAGGCCGAGGGCACCGGTTCCGGCGTACAGGTCCAGGACCCGGGCGCCCTCGAGGTCCATCAGCGACTGGAGGGTCGAGAACAGCCCCTCGCGGGCGCGGTCGGACGTGGGGCGGGTGGCCGAGCCGGCGGGCGTCACGAGCCGCCGCCCGCCGGCCGAGCCGGCGATGATCCGGATCACGTCAGGCCTTCTCGATGAAAGCCTGGCGCTGCTGGCCGATGACCGCGTCGACGGACAGCCGGAGTGCCGGGTGCTCGAGCAGGTCCGGGTCGGCCTCGACGACGGACGCCGCAAGCGCCTTGGTCCGCTCGATGATCTCGACGTCGTCGAGCCGGAGGAAGGCCAGCGACCGGCGCCCACCGGACTGGTCCTTGCCCAAGACGTCGCCCTCCTGGCGGACCTTGAGGTCGAGCTCGCTCAAGGCGAACCCGTCCGTGGTCGCCGCCACGGCCTGCAGCCGCCCATGCGGCGGCGCGCCCGGCGGGACGGCCGTCGCCAGGAAACAGCTGCTGGCGTGCGCCCCCCGGCCGATGCGCCCCCGAAGCTGGTGCAGCTGGCTGATGCCGTAGCGCTCTGCGTCCATGACGACCATGACCGTCGCATTCGGGACATCGACACCGACCTCGATGACGGTCGTCGACACCAGCACCTCGATGTCACCCTTGGCGAAGCGGCCCATCACGTCGTCCTTGGCCTCGGTGGACATCCGCCCATGCATCGCCTCGACCCGAAGCCCCGGCAGGAAGTGGCTGCGCAGCCGTTCGACGGTCTCAAGGACCGACAGCGGCGGTCGCTTTCCGTCCGCCGACGGCGCCGCCGGCTCGTCCCCGATCCGTGGGCACACGACGAACGCCTGGCGCCCCCACGACACCTCGGCCCTGATGACGTCCATGGCATCGGCAAAGCCCTGGGTCCTGAGCTGTACGACGGACGTCTCGATCGGCTGACGCCCCTGGGGCAGCTCGCGCAGGGTCGAGATGTCGAGGTCACCGAAGACGGTCATCGCGACGGTCCGCGGAATCGGAGTCGCGGTCATCACGAGCAGGTGCGGATGACTTCCCTTAGCCCGCAGAGCATCTCGCTGCTCCACCCCGAAGCGGTGCTGTTCGTCGACGACCACCAGTCCGAGGTCGTGGAAGTCGACGCCCTCGCTGAGCAGGGCGTGCGTTCCGACCACGATGCCCGCCTCACCGGAGACGATCTCGGCCAGCACCCGCTTGCGGGCAGCCCCCTGGAGCGAGCCCGTGAGCAGCGTCACTCGGGTGCCGTCACTCGTGCCACCGAGCTGCCCGCCGGTCGCGAGCGGCCCGAGCAGCTCCCGCAGCGAGTGGGCGTGCTGCTGCGCGAGGACCTCGGTCGGGGCGAGCAGGGCGGCCTGCCCGCCGGAATCGACCACGGTGAGCATGGCGCGCAGAGCCACGACGGTCTTACCGCTGCCGACCTCGCCCTGCAGCAGCCGGTGCATCGGGAACGACCGTCCGAGCTCGGTGTAGAGCGTGCGACCCACCTTGTCCTGGCCGTCGGTGAGGACGAACCGAGACTGGGCGTCGTAGCGGTCGAGCAGGCCCCCGAGGCACCCGCCGCGAGCGGTGCCGCCCTGCTTGCGCACTTCGGCCCGGCGCCGCGCCAGGACGACCTGGAAGACGTAGGCCTCATCCCAGCGCAGCCGGTCGCGGGCGGCCTTCACGTCGGCGAGGTCGTCCGGGCCGTGCACGACCTCCAGCGCCTCGCGCAGGCCCATCAGGTCCTTCTCGAGCCGGAGGTCGACAGGCAGCGCGTCCTCGATCTCGACCTGCGGGAGCACGAGCTTCACGCACTTGTGCAGGACGGTCGTGTCGATGCCGGGTTTGGCGGGGTAGATCGGCCGGATCTTGAGGGCCTCGGCGACAGCGTCCTCACCGCGAGCGAGGAGCACCTCGGGGTGGGCCAGCTGACGAACCTCGCGGAACTCGCTGACCTCCCCGGCGAACAGGTGCTCCTCGCCCGGCTTGAGCCGGAGGCAGTGCCAGCTGGCGCTCCTGCCGAAGAAGGTCAGGTCGAGCGTGGCGGAGCCGTCGGTGACGACGACCTTCCCGATCTGCTTGCCGTTGCGAGCTGTCCTGACCTCACTGGACACGACCCGGGCCTGGACGGTGACGTGCTCGCCGATGTCGAGGTCCTTGAGCGTCGTGAGCGACCCGCGGACGACGTAGCGCCGAGGGTAGTGGTGCAGCAGGTCGCCCACGGTGCGCAGGTCGAGCTTGTCCTTGATGACCTTGGCGGTCTTGTCCCCCAGAGCCTTCACCAGCGGCGTGTCGAGCCTCACTCGACCCCCAGCAGGAACGGGTAGTGAGCCTGCCCCCCCTCCAGCAGCTGCACCTCCACCGCGGGGTGCTCCGCCCCGAGGTAGGCCGCGAGGCGGTCCCCCGCGCCGGCTTCCGCGGGCTCGCCCACCACGACCGTGACGAGCTCACCACCCTGCGCGAGGAGT
>JAYTHM010000088.1:0-6709 GCA_043732645.1 Frankiales bacterium | reverse complement strand
TCTCAATGCCCTCGGCCACAGTCTTCATGCCGAGGTCAGCGCACATGCCGAGGACCGCCTTGACGATGGCCTGAGCGCTCCGGTCGGTGAGAAGGGGGGCCACGAAGGACATGTCGATCTTCACCACGTCCACAGGAAACTGGTGCAGCAGAGAGAGCGAGGAGTAGCCGGTGCCGAAGTCGTCCAAGGCGATGTGAACGCCGAGCTCGGACAGCTCCTGAAGCTCACGCGCCAGGGTCGAGCTAGCGCAGATGAGTGCTGTCTCAGTGATCTCGAGATGCAGCCGTTCAGGAGCCAGCTTGGCTTCGACCAGGGCTTGGGTGACGTCGGTGGCGACGCCGGGTCGGGTCAATTGGGATGGTGAGGCATTGACGGCCACCCAGGTGCCCGCCGGGAGTCCCATCGGCCGGGTCGCGTCCTCGCAGGACTGCTTCAGCATCCACCAGCCGAGCGGGTGGATCAGGCCGCTGCTCTCAGCCAGCTCGAGGAACCTCGCCGGCGGGAGCAGCCCGTGCTCAGGGTGCTCCCACCGGACGAGAGCCTCATGGCCGATCACCGCGAGGTCGTCGAGCGACACCACGGGCTGGTAGTAGGCGCGCATCTCGTCAGCCTCGAGTGAGACGCGGAGCTCGTCTTCGAGCTGCAGGTCGGCACGGGTGGCAATCCGGTCCACAGCTGGGTCGAAGGCGATGTATCGGGCGCGGCCGAGTCGCTTCGCCCTGAGCAGCGCCAGGTCGGCGCGCATGAGGACGTCGTCCGCGGTGTCAGGGTGCGCGCCGATCGTGCCGCCGAGCGAGAGCGACACGGCGTGCTGGTGACCGCCGAGCTCGAAGGGTGCTTCGAGAGACTTCGTCATGCGGTAGGCGATGCTGGCCAGCTCTGCCTGGCTCGAGATGCCTTCGATGACGATGACAAACTCGTCGCCGCCGACCCGGCCGAGCAGGTCCTCGGGACGCAGCGGGCCCCGTAGGCGCTCGGCGACCTCCATCAACAGGTGGTCGCCCGCTGCGTGGCCGAGCGAGTCGTTTACGACCTTGAACCGATCCACGTCGCAATAGAGCACACCGACGCGGCCACCCGGGTGGTCCTCCAGAGCAGAGGCGAGCCACTGCCTGGTCAAGAAGCGGTTCGGGGCACCTGTCAGGCTGTCATGCAAGGCGCGGGTTGCGAGCTCGAGCTCGGCTTCGCGACGACTGGTGATGTCCTCGACCTGAAGCACCACCCGTGCCCCCGAGCCCGCTGTGCCCAGGGCGGCGGCAGTGAGGCGGCCCCAGACAGGCTCTACGCCGAAGGTGAGCATCCGGTCGGCCTGGACGTTTTCGCCCTCCGCGGCCAGGACGCTGGCCCAGAACTCCGGGATCGGCTGACCGGTGTGGTCAGACAGGATGTCGCTGAGGTGCATGCGAGTCACCTCGTGCTCGCGCCAGCCGGACATCCGTACGAAAGCATCGTTGGCGACCAGGATGTTGCCGTCCGCGTCCAGCAGCGCTCCACCGATAGGGGAGTGCTCAAAGGCCACCCGCCACTGGTGCTCGGATGCTGCGAGGTGGTCGGCCGCCTCCACCTCGTGGGTGACGTCACGTCCGACGACCAGGATCGGCGTCCCCGGTTCGTCGGCCAACAGCTTGGCCGAGACGTCCAGCCAGGATGTCCCTGCCAGCAGGGTGGTCTGGAGGGTCAGCCGGGCGCTTCCGGTCGCGATGACGCGATGGGCCAGCTCTCGAGCGGCGGCCCTTTGCGCTTCGTCCAGCGCCACGACACCGAGGCCTATTGTGGCCGCTGCTTCAAGAGACGAACCGAGCATTCGGGACACGTTGTCACTGGCGGCCAACAGCTCGCCGGTGAGCGCGACACGCATGACGAAGTCGGCGTCTGTTGCGGCGATGAGTGGCACACCGCTGAAGGGCCTGTTGGTCATGTTCTGACGTCGACAAGTCCGGCGCAGAGGTTGACCCCCTGGCCGTACGAATCCTCACCTGACCTGTTGGGCCGTTCGGAGCAGCGCGGTCGGTCGGAGGGAGTCGAGGAAAGCCTCGTCAGTGGCAGTCCGTTGATCCATCTCCTCGCCCTTGCGTCGCAGTTCGTCGGTGAGGCTCCCTTTGGCGCGACAACGACGAGGCAACGCCCCTGCCCAGGCCGGACGACGTACCCGTGACGATCGTCATCCGACCTTGATGGGCGGCGCAGGGTCTGGTGGAACGGCCGGTCCTTGACGTCAGCGATGGCCATAGCGCCACGTACAGCGTCGCGACCCCTGGGACACGACACGGCAGCGCCCAGACCACGGATCCTTCGGGAATCACCATGGGCGGGTTATTCTCCCGCGGTGACGGAGGTTTCGGAGTCAGTGAGCCCAGCCCGGCCGCTTGTCAGGCAGGAGCCGGATGTCTTGCTGCAGGGTGTGACGAAGCGCTTCTCCGACGTGCTCGCTGTTGACGACCTGTCCTTGGAGGTCCACCCCGGCGAGTTCTTCGCCCTCCTGGGCCCGTCCGGATCGGGCAAGACCACCTGCTTGCGGATGGTCGCCGGTTTCGAGCAGCCGACAGCTGGCACCGTGTGGTTGGCCGGCCGGGACGTCACGCAGGTCGCGCCGTTCCAGCGCGAGGTCAACACTGTCTTCCAGGACTACGCGCTGTTCCCGCACATGACGGTCGACGACAACGTGGCGTACGGCCTGAGGGTCCGCAAGGTTTCCAAGGCCGAGCGGCGTGAGCGGGTGCAGGAGGCGTTACGCACAGTCCGGCTCGAGGGGTACGGCGACCGCCGGCCCGCTCAGCTCTCGGGTGGTCAGCGCCAGAGGGTCGCGCTCGCTCGGGCACTGGTCAACCGTCCCAAGGTGCTGCTGCTCGACGAGCCGCTGGGCGCGCTCGACCGCAAGCTGCGCGAGCAGATGCAGCTCGAGCTCAAGTCGCTCCAGCGCGAGCTCGGCATCACCTTCGTGTTCGTCACGCACGACCAGGACGAGGCGTTGACCATGTCCGACCGGATCGCGGTCTTCAAGGCCGGCAAGGTCGAGCAGGTTGGTAGCCCGGAGGACGTGTACGACCGTCCGGCCACCCCCTTCGTCGCCGACTTCATCGGCACCACGAACTTCGCCGAGGGTGCCGCCGCGGTCGCCCTGTTTGGCACCGAAGGCCCGTACGCGCTGCGACCCGAGCGCCTGCAGCTGCTCGACGGCGAGCACAGCCCCGGACCCGGAATGGGTGGCGCCACGGGGCGGGTGGTCGACCTGGTTTCCGCGGGTGCCCAGTTCCGGCGCGTGGTCGCTCTCGACCTCGGTCCCAGCTGGGTGGTGACCACTCCGGCCACCGGCAATCCCTCGAACGGCCCGCGCCGAGGTGACCGGGTGACCCTGACTTGGCACGACGACGCGGCACGGCGACTCGGTTGAACGACTCGGTTGACTCAAAGAGATCGAACAGAGAGAAGGACACCATGAATGGACGGCCCAGAACGCTGGCAGTGATGTCGGGGCTTCTTGGAACGGTGCTGCTCGCCGCCGGATGCGGCAGCTCCAGTAGCAACAGCAGCAACAGCAGCAACAGCAGCAACAATGCCGCGCCAGCCGTCCCGAAGGTCGCCGTGCAGCAGGCGGTCGGCCCTGGTGAGGGCCAGCTCGACCTGGTGAACTGGGCCGGCTACGCCGAGGACGGCACCAACGACAAGACCGTGGACTGGGTGCACCCGTTCGAGAAGGCCACCGGCTGCAAGGTCAACGACAAGATCGGCAACACCTCCGACGAGATGGTCACGCTGATGAAGTCCGGGCAGTACGACGGCGTCTCGGCCTCCGGAGACGCCACCCTGCGGCTGGTCTACGGCGGCGATGTCGCCCCGGTGAACACCGCGCTGGTCCCCAATTACGCAAGCATCCAGCCCTTCTTGAAGGACCGGCCCTGGAACTCCGTGAACGGCCAGATGTACGGCATCCCGCACGGCTGGGGCGCCAACCTGCTGATGTACAACGCCGCGTCCGTCACGCCGGCGCCAACCTCGTGGAGCGTGGTCTTCGACGCGAGCTCCCCGTACAAGGGCAAGGTCACCGCGTATGACTCACCGATCTACATCGCGGATGCGGCGCTTTACTTGAAGGCAACCAAGCCGGACCTGAAGATCACCAACCCCTACGCGCTGGACAAGACCCAGCTCGCTGCCGCGGTGGACCTGCTGAAGGCGCAACGCAAGAACGTCGGCGAGTACTGGGCGGACTACACCAAGGCGGTTCAGGCCTTCGAGTCCCGCAATAGCGTCGTCGGCACCACCTGGCAGGTCATCGCGAACCTGGTGACGACTGACAAGAAGGTGGCGGTGCAGGCGATCACCCCGAAGGAGGGCACCACCGGCTGGTCGGACACCTGGATGATCGCGGCCAAGGCCAAGCACCCGAACTGCATGTACAAGTGGATGAACTGGATCACGTCAGCGAAGGTCAACGCCCAGGTCGCGGAGTGGTTCGGGGAGGCGCCGGCGCAGTCGCTGGCGTGTGCCCAGACCGCCGACAAGAGCTTCTGTACGACCTATCATGCCGCGGACAAGGCCTACTCGGACGCGATCGCCTACTGGACCACCCCGACCACCCACTGCCTGGACGGACGGGGCAACATCTGCACCGACTATGCCGCCTGGACCCAGGCATGGACCGAGATCAAGGGCTGACGCAGCGCGGGTCGGGGTGGCTGTATCGCCACACCAACGCCCGGCTGCTCGGCCTGCTCTCGCTGCCCGTGGCGTGGCTCGTGCTCGCCTACCTCGGCGCGCTCGCGGCCATGCTGCTGGCCGCCTTCTGGACCACCAACGACTTCACCGGGGCTATTGAGCGCACCACCACGCTCACCAACTTCAGGGCGCTGGTGACCCAGCCGGTGTACCGGACGATCGCGGTGCGCTCGCTCGGGGTCGCGGCTCTCGTCACCTTCGTCGATGTCGTGGTGGCCATGCCGATGGCCTATTACATGGCCAAAGTGGCCTCACCCCGGGTCCGCCGGCTGCTGGTGGTCGCGGTGCTCACGCCACTGTGGGCGTCCTACCTGGTCAAGGCCTACGCGTGGCGCGTGATGCTTGCAAACGGCGGGGTCATCGACTGGCTGCTGGCGCCTCTGGGGATGCACGGGCCGGGCTACGGGCTGTTGGCGACGGTCCTCACCCTTTCCTACCTGTGGCTGCCGTTCATGGTGCTGCCGCTGTTCGCCGGCCTCGAACGCATCCCCGACACCTTGCTCGAGGCGTCGGCGGACCAGGGGGCGCGGGCCGGACGGACGTTCCGGTCGATCGTCCTGCCACTGCTGTACCCGGCCCTGTTTGCCGGTGCCCTCTTCACGTTCTCCCTGTCGTTGGGGGACTACATCACGGTGAAGATCGTGGGGGGCGCGACCCAGCTGGCCAGCAACGTGATCTATGACAACATCACCACCGGTGGCAACCTGCCGTTCGCCGCCGCGGCGGCGTTCTTCCCCATCCTGGTGATGGTCATCTTCCTGGTCGGGGCCCGACGCACCGGCGCACTGGACGAGCTGTAGATGCTGGCGATCCGTGGACGCTGTCTGCTCGCCGGGCTGATGGCGCTGGGCCTGATCATCGTCTACCTGCCGTTGGCGGTGGTGCTCCTCAACAGCTTCAACAGCTCCCGGACCTTCAGCTGGCCGCCTACCTCGCTCACCACGCACTGGTGGTCGCAGGCTTGGGACAGCCAAGGGGCCCGGAGCGCGCTGTGGACCAGCGTCGAGGCTGGGCTGGGCGCGACCGCGATCGCTTTGCTGCTCGGCACCATGGCCGCCTTCGCGGTGGCCCGCTACACGTGGTTCGGCCGCAACACGGTGTCTTTCCTGGTGCTGCTCCCGATTGCGCTGCCCGGAATCGTCACCGGCATCGCGCTGAACAACGCGTTCCGGGTCGCGGGCACCACCTTCGGCCTGGTGACCATCATCGTCGGCCACTCGACGTTCTGCATCGTGCTGGTCTACAACAACGCCCTCGCCCGTCTGCGCCGGGTGGGGGGCACCCTCGAGGAGGCGTCGATGGACCTCGGCGCCGGGGTCTGGCAGACGTTTCGCTTCGTGACCTTTCCGCTGCTGCGGTCAGCCCTACTGGCCGGGGCGCTGCTGGCGTTCGCGCTGTCTTTTGACGAGATCATCGTGACGACGTTCACCGCCGCGCCGGGGGTGCAGACCCTGCCGCTGTGGATCTTCGCGAACCTGTTTCGTCCCAACCAGGCTCCGGTGATCAACGTGGTGGCGGCTGGGTTGGTCGTGCTGTCGGTGATTCCGGTCTGGCTCGCGCAGCGGGTGTCCGGTGAGCCAGCCGGCGTGCGGCGCTGAGCCTCGCTTCAGCGAATCTGGTGACCCTGCCCGGTCGCCGTCAGCTCTTGAGACGGCGGCTGCCGGCGTGCCAGTCCTGCTGCGGGCCGGGCGCGTCCGGCTTGACGCCGAGAGCGCGGAGCTGGGGCAGCTCCCGGAGGCTGTGCTTGAGCTCCGCGAAGCCCGCGAAGCCGGCCAGCCCAACCACGTGGTCCCACAGCGCGCCCGCGTCCTGCTCGGACGGCAGCCGACTGATGACCGGGCCGAAGAAGGCCACCCCGGTCGGCGGCTGGAAGTGCAGGATCGGAGTGCCCACGTCCTTGCCGGTCAAGGCCAGCGCGGCCTCGCCCTCGGCCTGGATCTCGGCATCCCAACCTGCGTCGTCAAGGGCTTCCGCCAGCTGCACCGGTAGGCCA
>JAYTHM010000087.1:0-1947 GCA_043732645.1 Frankiales bacterium | reverse complement strand
ATCCTCACGCCACCGTGCCGTCGTCGGGTCCGACGTCGGCGTCGCGCATTGGGTAGAGCACCTCCTGCAACAGCAGTTGGACCGCGGCGGCGGCAGGGACCGCGATGAGGGCGCCAGCGATGCCCAGCAGCGAGCCGCCGAGCAGGACCGCGATAACGGTCACGACAGGGCTGACATCGACGGTCTTGCGCAGCACCCGGGGATTGAGGACGTAGTCCTCAAACAGGCGGTAGACGACGTGATAAGCGACCGTGATGATCGCGGCTGGCCCTGAGACGGTGGCCAGGACCACCAACGCAACGATCGCCCCGCCGATCGTCGAGCCGACCAACGGCACGAGGTCCAGGATGCCGACCAGGACGGACAGCACAAGCGCGTACGGCGCATGCAGCAGCAGCAGGACGACGTAGTTCCCGGCGATCGCAACTATCGAGGTCAAGACGTTGCCCAGTACGTAGCCGCCGACACGGGAGATGACCTCGTCGCCGAGCAGCCCGACCCGTGGGCGTCGGTGCCGCGGCCACAGGCGGTAGAAGGCACTTTTGATCTTCGCGATGTCGGCGAGGAAGTAAATAACCAGGACCAGAACGATGATGGTCTCAAAGGTTGCGCTGAGCACGACGGTCCCGGCGTGCAGCACGCCGCCGGCCGCGTTGACGGCACCCCTGCCGGAGAACTGCGACTTCAGGCGGTCGGTGAGGTGGTACTGCAGGTTCAGGCGGCCAATTAGGCTGTGCCGGTCCTTGAGCTGCTGGAGATAGCCCGGGCCGCTCCGGCCTAGAGCCGCCGCCTGCTTCACCAGGGGTGGGACGGCCGCGGCGGCGAAACCGCCGACTGCTGCCAGGAAGGTCACGGCGATGGTGGCCACGGCGGGGCCACGGCGCAGCCCGTGCCGCACGAGGAAGGTAACGGCCGGGTCCAAGCCGATGGCGACGAAGGCAGCGATCAGCACCAGCAGTAACTGATGCTCGACGATAACGAAGGCCCGTCCCAGGGCGAGCGCCAGCAGCCCCCCCACCGTGACAGTGAAGCCCAGCCGTAACGCCGACCCGCGTCCGATGGACTGCCCGGGGAGGCCGAACGGTCGTTCCCGGCTGACTTGCGCCGCAGTCGCGCGGGCGGCGGGGTCCAGCAGCAGCCCGTCGGTCTGCTCTGCCGCGGCGACGGCCTGGGCCTCGGCAAGCTTGGCCTGCTCCTGCGCCTGGTCGGCCTCCTGCGTCGTACGGTGGGCGGCTTCAGTGGCCGCGTGGGCGTCCGGTCCTGGGTGGTGGCGCTCGGTCTTCTCCGCCGCACGAACTGCATCTTCTGCGGCGTTCCCGACTGCCTCGACCGCGTCCAAGGCATCCTGCGCCGCTCTGGGTCCCTCGGTCACTTGGAGGTCCGGTCTCGGACGGCGTTCGCCTCAATGCTGAGCACCAGCAAGTTCATGTCGAACAAGCCGATGAGTCCAAAGACCAAGGTGAACAGGCTGTCAGATGCACTGGCGCGAGCGTCATCTAGCGAGTGTGCTCCTGACACCTTGATGTGCAGCGTTGACACCCGGCGCGGCGAGCGTGCGGGCCTGACCTGCCTGTCTCCACTTTTTCAGTACCGGCCATCCCAAGAGCATCATGACCATCCCCGCCAGCGACACTGCCCCAATCAGCCTCAACATGAAAACTGACCCGCCGAAGGCGGGGTCATGGAGAAGATCTCGGACTTCCTGGGATCTACTCGCGGGATCTACACCCTCGCCGGGATCGAAATGATCTACATCCTGGTCTTCTGTCTGCTCTTGCAAGTCGACGTGTACCCCTTCGGGTTCACCTCGCCATCGACACCATGACCGAAGCCCGGCTCGGACTCATCCTGGCTCATCTGGGGATCCAGCACGACTGACCAAACCCCCAGGCCGCACGCCGCCGCATCACCTAGTCGGCTCGGGGCCCGGGAGAGCCCTTATTTCGT
>JAYTHM010000086.1:0-1947 GCA_043732645.1 Frankiales bacterium | reverse complement strand
TGGACCAAGGAGGGCGACCCAGACTGGTTGGTGCGGCCCTACCGACCGCAGTGAAGGCCTGGTCGGTCACCGCTACGAGCAACCCTGACGGCTGTCTTGGGTATCTGGACATCGACCCCGCCGCGCCGGCGCGGCTGTCGAGCGCTGCCGCCACACGGGCCCCGGTCCTGTCCCCGGCCGACGCTGAGCGGGCCTTGGCCGTTACCAAGTCCCTCATCGACGGTATCGACGCCACCGGGATGGTGACGATCACCCTGGCCTTTGGCGGCCACCGCGAGCCCGAAATCGAGGACATCGCCCTCGGCCCCGGTACCCCCGCTGACCACGATGACGCGTTCCTCGGGCGCGCTGCCCTCCACCTGTTCGTACTCATGGACGGGCAATAGGGTCGTGAGGCACTCGAAGCTTCGGCTGTGGGAGGTGTCCCGGTGGCCTCTGGCCCTCGAGCCACCGCCCGCCTCGCACAGTTTTTGCGTCAACCTCCCTGGTGGCCCCTCAGTCGGTTGGGCGGCGGGGTCGTGGGCACCCGAACAGAGTTCTGCAACGACGTCGTCTGTCCAGCCGGCGGGAACAACTCGCGCCTGGGAGGTGTCCCACAGGGGGAAAGCCAGCCCTGAACCCCGCATCCCGTGCGGGCCCCATGACCCTGGAGAAACCTCATGCCTACCCGAATCGCACGCACCGCCTGGAACGGCACCCTCGAGACCGGCTCCGGCCAAGTCGAGCTGTCGAGCAGCAAGGTCGGGACCTATGACGTGTCCTTCCCCAAGCGCGCTGCTGACGAGGCCGATGGCACCACCTCCCCCGAGGAGCTCATCGCTGCGGCCCACTCCTCCTGCTACGCGATGCAGCTGTCCGCGCTGATCGCCAGCGCCGGCGGCACCCCGCAGTCGCTCGAGGTCACCGCCGAGGTGTCCCTCGGCCCGGACCCGGCTGGCGGCTTCCAGCTCACCGGTATCGCCCTGCGCGTCGTCGGCGAGGTCGAGGGCCTCGACGAGGCCGGCTTCGCGAAGGTCGCCGAGGAGGCCAAGGCCACCTGCCCGGTCTCTAAGGCCCTCACCGGTGTCGAGATCACCCTGGCCGCGTCACTGGCCTGACCAGGGCCGGAAGCGCGACCTCAGTCCGCTACTAGGCTCGGAGCGTTCCCACCTATGGAGGCTACGCCGTGTCTGATCTGCCCGTCCTCGCGCCTGCGGTCAGTATCCGTGTGGAGGCGACCGGGCGGACGGCCCTGGAGGTCCTGACGGCTGCCGGTGTTAAGGATACGGCCGTGGCGCGAGTCGACGGGGTGCTGGTCGACCTCGCGTCGTTGGTGGCAGTAGGCGCAGTCGTTGAGCAGGTGCCGTACGCCTCGCCGGATGGGCTCGCGGTGCTGCGGCACTCGGCCGCGCACGTGCTCGCGCAAGCGGTGCAGGAGCTGTTCCCCGGCACCCTGCTCGGTATCGGGCCGCCCATCAAGGACGGCTTCTACTACGACTTCCTGCCCGCCCAGCCCTTCACCCCGGAGGACCTGTCGCTCATCGAGAAGAAGATGAGCGACATCACCCGGCAGCGCCAGCGTTTCAGCCGTCGCGTCGTGTCCGAGGCGGAGGCGCGGGCCGAGCTCACGCACGAGAAGTTCAAGCTCGAGCTGATCGGGCTCAAGGGGTCGGCCCCGGAGGAGTCCGTCGAGGTCGGTGGTAGCGAGCTGACGATTTACGACAACCTCGTCGGCGCCGACACCGTCTGGTCGGACCTGTGCCGCGGTCCGCACCTGCCGACCACCCGTGACATCCCCGCCTTCAAGATCATGCGGTCCGCCGCGGCGTACTGGCGCGGGGACCAGGCCAACGAGCAGCTGCAACGGATCTACGGCACCGCGTGGGCCTCCAAAGATGACCTCAAGGAGCACCTGCGGCTGATCGAGGAGGCCGAGAAGCGCGACCACCGCCGGCTCGGCGTCGAGCT
>JAYTHM010000085.1:0-6752 GCA_043732645.1 Frankiales bacterium | reverse complement strand
GCTCCTCCACCGCGAGCGACCACAGGTGCGCCAGGGGCGCTGCCATCCCGCCACTGATGACGTTCCAGTTGGCCAGGTAAACCAGTGCGACCCCGAGGTCGCGCAGTGCCCCGGCCACGTCGACGGTCCGGCCGGAGCCGTCGCCGGAGGGAGTGGCCCCCATCCAGTGCTGGTCGTGGAAGGCCAGCAGCAGCAACGTCCAGACGCCCAGCAGGAGCAGCAGCGCGGGCAGCAGCCGGCAGGCACGCCGCGCGTAGAGCAGGGGCAGCGACAGCCGGCCGTGCATGCGCCGCTCGTCCAGGATGAGGACGGTGATGAGGAAGCCCGACAACCCGAAGAAGATGTCGACGCCGACGAATCTTCCGCGCAGCCAGCGATGGCCGACAAAGTGGAAGACCATCACGAGCACGACGGCCAGCCCGCGCAGACCGTCCAGGGCGGGGGGCGTACCCGAGGAGCGCAAAGCGGCGGGGTACGGCGACAGCGCGCGCGACCGGCGAGGCCGCATGCAACACCCTGACAGGAGCTGGTCCTGGGGTCACAGTCAGAGGAGGCACAGGTAAGGGGCTGCCCGAACCGGGTCAGCGGCAACCTGACAAAGCCCGGGCAGACTACGGAGGTGACGTAGGTCTTGCCCGGGTCTTACCCGCAGTTCGTAGGCCAGGGTCAGAGGCGGACGGGCGGGAGCGCGGCCTCGATCTCGGCGGTCAGGGTCATGGGCTCGACCTTGGGCCGGAAGCGGTGAAGGACGGTCCCGGACGGCGACACCAGCCATTTCTCGAAGTTCCACTGCACGTCGCCGGCCTCGCCTTCGGCGTCGGGTACGGCCGTCAGCTCCGCGAACAGCGGGTGCCGTTGCGGTCCGTTGACGTCGACCTTCTCAAACATCGGGAACGTCACCCCGTAGGTCGCCGAGCAGAACTCCGCGATCTCCTGCGACGTGCCCGGCTCCTGGCCCATGAACTGGTTGCAGGGGAAGCCCAGCACCGAGAAACCGCGGTCGCCGTACAGCTTCTGGAGCTCCTCCAAGCCCTCGTACTGAGGGGTCAGGCCGCACTTTGAGGCGACGTTGACGATCAGCAGGGCCTGACCAGTGGGCAGCGTCGTCGGCTCCCCGGACAGGGTGGTCAGCGGCAGGGAGGTGAGGTTCATCACCCCATCCTGTCCGATGACCTCTGACCGGTGTCTGGCAGGCCCTGTTCCCGCAGCGCGGCCGGGACCTCCCGTACGCGCGACTGGTGCCAAACCAGGTGACTGCGACCGACCACGCGGCCCGCGCTGACTTCAAAGCCCGCCACGTCACCGGCCAGCAGGCCCCGCCCCGGTCAGCAAGCTTCGGTCGTGGGCTCGAAGGCGGCGTGCTTGAGGTAGTAGGTGACCTTGCCGTTGTAGTTCGACGTGCTCAAGCAAAAGTCGGTGTTGGAGGCCGACTCAACGTAGACGTCGACGTTGAACGAGCTTGAGAAGTTGGTGTTGCCGAACTCCGCGTCGTCGGCGCAATGCCCGTGCTGGGCGTTGTACTGCTCCTCCACGACCGCTGCCTCACGCAGATTCGTCTTCAGTTTCGCGATGTCGGTGGTGGTGACCGCGTTCGCGACCACCACCCCGAGGGCGATCGCCCCGATCGCGCCGGCGATGCCGAGGTAGCCGATGATCCGCCCGGCCAGCGCTATCCCGCTCGGTGACCGCCCTTGCTTTTTCGCCTGCGACCGCGACAGGTGCCCGCGGATGACGGCCGCGATACTGCCGAGGCCGACGATCCAGACGATGCTGAGCATCAGGCTTGTGATGGCCTTGCCATCGCTCCCCCGACGGGGGCGCGCCGTACGCCTGCCCGTACGGGTTCGGGTAGCCCGGCTGCTGGCCGTAGGTCTGTTGGCCGTACGGGGCAGGCTGGCCCCAGGGCTGGGCGACCGTCGAGTTCGGGACGGACGGAGTCGCGCCGTCGCCCGGCTTGGTGAGGCTGACCGTCGGGGTGGTCGGGGAGTCCGCGCTCGGTGCCCCCTGCACGGGCTGGCCGGGGGCCTGCTCTTGGGGGGCCCGCTGCTCGGGGGCCTGCGCTGCGGGCAGCCAGGCCTGGCCGTCCCATCACCACTGCCCATCCGGGCTGAACTGCGGGGGTGCGCCACTGGGCGTGGTCATGCGCCTCCTCGAGGCGTCAGTGCTGTCAGTCGGGCTGCTGTCAGGCGGGTACGGCGGCGAAGGTACGCGAAACCGTTCGCCCCTGTACGCCCACCTTCAGGAGGACCGCGGGACGATGTCCGGCCGTGGCCCGGCCACCGACGCGACCGCCTCGAGGTAGGCGGTCCCCAGGTGCACCCGGGTGATCTCTGCCAGCGGGTAATGCTCCCAGCCCCGCCGGCGCCATCGCCCGCTGGGCTTGAGGTCCTGGACCTCGGCATACCGGTGGGTGATGCGGTGCACATTGCCGACCCAGAACACCCCTGGCTTCACCTTCTCGGCCGAGACGGCCAGCACGGGCGCGAGCGCCCCGGCCGTGAACAAGACCGAGCGCACGTCATGCAGGTCGATCAGGTCCGGCAGGGCGGGGGGCCAGGGGGCGAGGGTTCGGGCGACCCGCGGATGGGAGGCGGGCTGCTCGAGGCGGCGGACATCGCGGACCCGCAGGAGCACCAGGCCGTCCGGCAGCCCGGCGTCGACGTTCTGCAGCGCACACCACTGCATGGAGACGCCCACGATGTACCCCTCGTGCTGTTCCCAGCTCTTGCGTCGCACCACCCTGACCAGGCGCTGCTCACGCTGGGCCACCTGCAGCTCGCGCTGAAGGCCTCGCAGGTCGGCCTTGCTGGGTTTGCTCATGCAGTGAGTCTGCTCCACCCACCCTCCACAACCTGTGGTGGAGACCTGTGGCCGAGTTTCGTGGCCGAGACCCGTGGCCAAGAAATGTCAGACCATCGCGGGAGCATTACGGCTGTGGACAGCACCCGTCAGCAAGCCCTTGCGTTGGCCGTCGCCAGGCACCCCGCAGGCCGCCGGCGGGTGGTGACCGCGGGAACGCACCCGCGACACGCCGACGCGCGAGCGGCGCTCACGTTCGTCCCACGCTCAGCCCCCCGCTCACAGCTTCCCGCCTGCGAGATTGACCCCCTGGAATCGTTGACCCCAGCCCTTGCGGTCCCTAGGTTCTCGGACACAACATCTAGTACTTACACCGGTGTAGTTCTCCACATCCTGTGGATACAGGCACCCACAGGCTGTGGAGGAGACACCGAGATGCGCTGCCCGTTCTGCCGCTTCGCGGACACCCGCGTGGTCGACAGCCGGGACGCCAGCGACGGGGACGCCATCCGCCGCCGCCGCAACTGTCCCGAGTGCGGCAAGCGCTTCACCACCGTCGAGGAGGTCAGCCTTGCCGTCGTGAAGCGGTGCGGGGTGACCGAGCCGTTCAGCCGCGCCAAGGTCATCAGCGGGGTTCGCAAGGCCTGCCAGGGACGGCCGGTCGACGAGGACGCCCTCGCGCAGCTGGCCCAGAAGGTCGAGGAGACGATCCGCGAGGCCGGCGCCGCCGAGGTGCCCGCCCACGAGGTCGGAATGGCCATCTTGTCGCCGCTCAAGGACCTCGACGAGGTCGCCTACCTGCGGTTTGCCAGCGTCTACCGCTCCTTTGACTCCTTGGCCGACTTTGAGGCCGAGATCACCGCCCTACGCGCCGGCAAGCCCGACCTCGTCGATCAGCCTCCGCAGCACCTGCTCGTCCCCGCCAGCTAGCCCTGGTCGCCAGCCAGTAAGACCACAAGACACAAGACAGAGCACAGCGTCAAGCAATGCCGCGCGACCCGTGGTTGTTGCACCTACCGGGAACATGAAAGAGGACAAGCATGACGGAGACCATCGGCGCGGCAGTTCCCAAGGCGCGCAAGGGCGGGCGCTTGCGCCTGGAGCGGTTGTTCACGACCGCGGGCACTCACCCCTACGACGCGGTGACGTGGGAGCGACGCGACGTCGTCATGACCAACTGGCGGGACGGCTCGATCAACTTCGAGCAGCGCGGCGTGGAGTTCCCCGAGGCGTGGAGTGTCAACGCAGCCAACATCGTCACGACCAAGTATTTCCGCGGTGCCGTCGGTCACGACAACCGTGAGTGGAGCCTTAAGCAGCTCATCAACCGGGTCGTGAAGAAGTACACCCAGGCCGGCATCGACTTCGACTACTTCGCCGGCGACGCCGACGCCGAGATCTTCGAGCACGAGCTCACGCATATGCTGTTGCACCAGGTGTTCGCCTTCAACAGCCCCGTCTGGTTCAACGTCGGCACTAGCGCGCCGCAGCAGGTCAGCGCCTGCTTCATCCTCGCGGTCGACGACCACATGGACTCGATCTTGAACTGGTATCGCGAAGAGGGCATGATCTTCAAGGGCGGTTCCGGCGCCGGCCTCAACCTGTCCCGGATCCGCTCCTCCAAGGAGCTGCTGTCCAGCGGCGGTACGGCGAGCGGCCCCGTCTCCTTCATGCGCGGCGCGGACGCCTCCGCCGGCACGATCAAGTCCGGTGGTGCGACCCGCCGCGCGGCCAAGATGGTCGTTCTGGACGTCGACCACCCCGACATCGAGGAGTTCATCGACACGAAGGCGCGCGAGGAGGACAAGATCCGCGCGCTGCGGGACGCCGGCTTCGACATGGACCTCGGCGGCAAGGACATCGTCAGCGTCCAATACCAGAACGCCAACAACTCGGTCCGCGTCAGCGATGAGTTCATGCGTGCCCTCGAGAGCGGCGGCGAGTTCGGCTTGCGCGCCCGCAGCGACAACCGCGTCCTCGAGACCGTCGACGCCAAGACCCTCTGGCGCAAGCTCGCTAAGGCCGCCTGGGAGTGCGCCGACCCGGGCATTCAGTACGACGACACGATCAACGACTGGCACACCACGCCCGAGTCGGGCCGCATCAACGCGTCCAACCCATGCAGTGAGTACATGAGCCTCGACAACTCCTCCTGCAACCTCGCGTCACTCAATCTCATGAAGTTCCTACGCGACGACGGCACCTTCCAGGCTAAGGAGTTCGCCCGGGCCGTCGAGCTCATCATCACCGCGATGGACATATCGATCTGTTTCGCCGACTTCCCGACCGAGCCGATCGGTGAGACGACCCGGAACTTCCGTCAGCTCGGCATTGGCTACGCCAACCTGGGTGCTCTGCTGATGGCGACCGGCCACGCCTACGACAGCGACGGCGGCCGCGCCCTCGCCGCCTCCATCACCTCCCTCATGACCGGGACGGCGTATAAGCGCTCCGCCGAGCTGGCCGCGGTCGTCGGTCCCTACGCGGGCTACGCGCAGAACGCTGATGCCCACAAGCGCGTCATGCGCAAGCATGCCGCCGCCAACGACAGCGTCCGCGTCGTCGGCGCCGACGACGCGCGCATCCTGCACCAGGCCACGAAGGCCTGGCAGGAGTGCCTCGCCCTCGGTGAGAAGAACGGCTACCGCAACGCACAGGCCTCCGTCATCGCCCCGACCGGCACGATCGGTCTGATGATGGACTGCGACACGACCGGCCTCGAGCCTGATCTGGCGCTCGTGAAGTTCAAGAAGCTCGTCGGCGGCGCGTCGATGCAGATCGTCAACGGCACCGTCCCGCGTGCGCTGCGTTCCCTGGGCTACCAGGAGGAGTCCGTCGAGGCGATCGTGGAACACATCGCCGAGCACGGCAACGTCGTCGGCGCCCCTGGGCTGAAGGTGGAGCACTACGCCGTTTTCGACTGCGCCATGGGGGAGCGTTACATCTCCCCCATGGGTCACGTCAACCTGATGGCGGCGATCCAGCCGTTCGTGTCCGGCGCACTGTCCAAGACCGTCAACCTGCCCGCCGAGGCGACCGTCGAGGACGTCGAGGAGGTCTACTTCGAGGGCTGGAAGCGCGGCCTGAAGGCTCTCGCGATCTACCGCAACAACTCCAAGGTCGGGCAGCCCCTGCAGGACAAGAAGGGCTCCGAGGCTGCCGCTGCCGGCGATGATGTCCTCGTGGCCACCCGTCCGACCCGCAAGCGCCTGCCCAAGAACCGCACGGGCCGCACGATCTCCTTCTCGATCGCAGGTGCCGAGGGCTACATGACGGCCAACGGTTACGAGGACGGCTCGCTCGGCGAGGTCTTCATCAAGATGAGCAAGCAGGGGTCCACCCTCGCCGGCGTGATGGACGCGTTCTCCATCTCGATCAGCATCGGCTTGCAGTACGGCGTGCCGCTGGAGGCCTTCGTTTCCAAGTACACCAACATGCGCTTCGACCCGGCTGGCATGACCGACGATGCCGACATCCGCATCGCCGCGTCCGTGATGGACTACCTGTTCCGTCGCCTCGCCCTGGACTTCCTGTCCTACGACCAGCGCGCCGAGCTCGGCATCTTCACCGCCGAGGAGCGGGCCCTGGCCGTCTCCACCGGCTACGGCACCGCCCCCGCTGCGGACGACGACGTGGACGTGGACGGCCTCGCCCAGGGCGTCCCCGTTGCTGCTCCGGTGGCTGCTGCGGCCGCCCGGGTCGGCTCCTCCATGGAGCTCGCCGAGGCCCAGCAGGGCATCGGCGCCGACGCCCCGCTCTGCATGACCTGTGGCGTCAAGATGCGCCCAGCCGGGAGCTGCTACGTCTGCGAGAGCTGCGGGAGCACCAGCGGCTGCAGCTGAGGGAAAAAAGCGGGCTCTCCTGCTGGTTCCGTGGGTCGTTTCATGCGGCTTGACGGCCGGGTAGGGGCGGGCAGTAGCCGCCGAGGTTGAGCATGGCCAGGGCGATCATGG
>JAYTHM010000084.1:0-6754 GCA_043732645.1 Frankiales bacterium | reverse complement strand
CCTGCCGCCGGCAGCGTCAGGCGGCTCTCGACCAGCTCGGCCAGCCCGCCGCTCAGCGAGCGCCACCACCGGCGCCAGCCCAGCGCACGACACGAGGTCCGGATCGTCGAACACCGCCAAGACCTGCCCTGGCTTGTGAGAACCTCGCATCTGGCGGATGCTCCTTGTGCGTTTGGTGAACGTGTCCTTCGCAAACCACATTCTCCATACACAGCATGGCATCCGCGGTCTACGACATGCCCAAATCGCCCTATCTCAACGGTGGATCCAGGCGGAGCAATGGCCGAACAGAGGACGGCTACCCCTCGCCGGGTGCATTCAACAACGAGTGGCACTTGGCGCTGGATACGCTGGATGGACCGGTCTGCGGCCCAAGCGGACGTCCCTTCGGGGGTTGCACGTCCGGCTCATTCGGTAGCGACTAGTCCCATTCATGGCCGGTGGTTCGGCGGTCCCGCCCTGTCCCACTGTGGGAGCTGAGGGCGCCGTGGCCGTGCGTACGCTGCCGCTGTGACCGATGTGCAGGACCTTTGCCTGCTGCCCGCAGTCGAATTGGCCCGTCGCCTGCGCGCCCGTGAGTTGTCGGCTCGAGAGCTGCTCGCGGTGTCGCTGGCGCGGGTGGACGCGGTGAACCCGGCAGTCAACGCGCTCGTTACTCGCGACGACGTCCGGGCCCGGCAGCGCGCCGGTGAGCTCGACGAGCAGATGATGCGCACAGGTCCTGTCGGCCCGCTGCACGGGCTGCCGGTCGCCCACAAGGATCTGCTGCCTACCGCCGGTTTGCGAACCACCTGGGGATCGACGCTGTACGCCGACACGGTCCCGGCCAAGGACGCCGTCCTGGCAGCGCGGGTCTTTGCCGCTGGTGCGGTGCGGTTGGGTAAGACGAACGTGCCGGAGTTCGGCGTCGGTTCGCAGACCACCAACGCCTTGTTCGGCTCGACCCGCAACCCTTATGACCTCTCGCTCACCTCCGGTGGCAGCAGCGGCGGGGCAGCGGCGGCGTTGGCTACCGGGATGGTGGCGCTCGCCGACGGCAGCGACATGGGCGGCTCGTTGCGTAACCCCGCTAGCTTCTGCAATGTGTTCGGGCTGCGTCCCACACCGGGTCGGGTGCCGAACCTGCCGGCCAACGATGCCTGGTTCGACCTAACGGTGCTCGGCCCGATGGGCCGCTGCGCTGCGGATGCCGCCCTGCTGCTCAGTGCGATCAGCGGCCCGGATCCGGCCGATCCGTACGCCACGATGACCGATGGCGTGGACTTCGGCGCGCCGCTCGACCGCGACTTCACCGGGGTCCGGGTTGCGTGGGGTGGGCCACTCGGCTTGCCGTTTGATCGGCAGGTGCTCGAAGCCTTCGACCGGGCCCGGCCCGGTGTCGAGCAACTCGGGGTTCAACTCACCGAGGCCGAGCCGGATGTGCGCGGCGCCGACGAGGTCTTCCGGGTGCTGCGCGGTTGGCACCTGGCGACCACGATCGGGGACGCGATTGAGGCGGCCGGCGATGAGGTGGTCGGCATCGTGCGGGAGAACGTCGCCTACGGGCGCACGGTCACGGCAGTGCAACTGGCCGCGGCGCTGCAGCAGCGGACGCTGCTGCTGCAGCGGGCCCAGGAGTTCTTCACCCGGCACCGGTTCCTGCTGATGCCGGTCAGCCAGGTGCTGCCGTTCGGGGTCGACACGCGGTGGGTCCGGGAGGTGGCCGGCGAGCCGATGGCCGACTACCTGGGTTGGATGCGCTCGGCGTACCTCATCAGCGTGCTGCGGGTGCCGGCCGCGTCGGTGCCGGCCGGCTTCACCGCCGCAGGCCTACCGGTAGGGCTGCAGGTCATTGGCCGACCCGGGGACGACCTGGGTGTGCTGCAGTTCTGTCATGCGCTGGAGCAGGTCTTCGCAGCCGGCGACCGGCACCCCGACGTTGCAGCGCTGGGTACCGTCTCGCCTTAACCGTGCCTTAACCGTGGGTCGGCGCCTGTAGATCCGATCAACGGGTGACCACCAGGGGTGACGGCTACCCCCCAGTGCGGGTCAGGCAGGCCGAGACGCTGCCCGGAGCCAGGGACCGTCACCGAACTGCCCCGGTCAGTGGTCGATGAGGAGAAGGGGCATCTGTTTCTGCTTCCACGCCGAGCGCAGTTGGTCTGTTGGTGCAGGCACTGCACCCCGAGGCTCGCTGAGCCCTCGGCGTTGACCTCGTGGCCGAGTGGGTCGAGCCCGTGGATCGGCTTGTCAAGCCCGGTGCCTGCGCGGGCAGGGTTATCTGTTCGGTGCAGCTCAGCCGTCGTTGGAGCGGCGCCGGCGCGCGGTCGCGACGGGGTAGCCGGGTTGCCCGACGGGGTTGCACCGTCCACGATCGGTCTCATGAAGGAGGCGACGGTGCAGGCAGTGGTCGTGCAGGAGTATGGCGGGCCGGAGGTGCTCGTGGTCCGCGACCGTAAGGCAACCCGACCTGGCCCTGGCGAGCTGCTGGTGCGACTGGCGGCCGCCGGCGTCAACTACATGGACGTCTACGCCCGGCAGGGCATCCGCCCCTACGCCGGCGATCTGCCGTTCGTGCCCGGCGGCGAAGGCGCCGGCACGGTGGTGGAGGTCGGCTCGGACGTGCGCGAGGTGGCCGTCGGTGACCGGGTCGCCTGGGCCGGTGTCGGGTCGAGCTACGCCGAGCAGGTCGTCGTGCCCGCGGACCGGGCGGTGCCCGTCCCGGACGGGGTCGAGCTCCCCGCCGCCGCCGCGGTGATGCTGCAGGGGATCACCGCCCACTATCTGAGCCAGAGCACGTTCCAGGCACAGCCCGGCGACGTCGCTGTGGTGCACGCCGCGGCCGGCGGGGTGGGGCTGCTGCTCACCCAGCTGCTCGTCCGCCGCGGGGCGACGGTCGTCGCGACCACCTCCACGCCCGTCAAGGGCGAGCTGGCGCGCGGCGCCGGCGCGCAGGTGGTGACCGGCTACGACGGGTTCGTCGATGCCGTTCGCGAGGCCAGCAACGGTCGGGGCGCCGCGGTCGTCTACGACGGTGTCGGCCGCACGACCTTCGACGACGGCCTGGGCTGCCTGCGGACGCGCGGCTTGATGGCGCTGTACGGCGCGGCCAGCGGCCCGGTCGACGCCTTCGACACGGCTCGGCTCGCGGGAGGTGGCTCGCTCTACCTCACCCGTCCGACGATGGGCTCCTACATCGCCACCCGCCTGGAGCTGCTGGCCCGTACCGGCGACCTGTTCGGGTGGGTCGCGGCCGGAGAGCTCGACGTCCACATCGGCGCGATGTACCCGCTCGCGGACGCAGCCCGTGCCCACGAGGACCTCACCGGCCGGCGTACCACCGGCAAGCTGCTGCTCCTGCCGTGAAGCTCAGGCCGGACGACAAGGTCCCAGCTGTCACGGAGTGTTTCGTCAGCCAGAGGCACGTCGTCCCCTCAGCCCGCCTGTTCGCGCTGGAGCTGACTCGGGCCGGACTCGACCTCGCCGCGCTGAGTAGCACCTCGCCACTGATCGCGACAGCGCCGCGCCATCGCGGACATCCCGTCCTCGTCCCGCCCGGGCTGCTCACGGGGGATACCGCGACCAAGCCCCTGCGCACCGTCCTGCGCACGCTCGGCCACAACGTCTCCGGCTGGCGGCTCGGCAGTAATCGGGGTGCCACCTTCGAGATGGGTCCAAGGTCTGCGCACGCGCCTTATGCGGCTGCACCGCGAGTCCGGGCAGCGGGTGAGCCTGGTTGGCCAGCTCCTGAGCGGCGTGTTCGCCCAGGAGCTGGCCTGCGCCTTGCCGGGGAGCGTCCGTAACCTCATCACGCTCGGCAGCCCGGTCCTGCGACGCAGCGGATGCACCCAGCACTTGTCGAAGGTGATCGCTGAGGCCACCTTTATGCCGCGAGTTGCCCCGCGTTCGAGCTCCGGGTAACTCCCGGTGTGTGGGCCCACTTCGCCGCCGCGGGTGAACGCCTTCGCCACAACGTTTCTCAACGACGCCCTGGTCGAGCTGCTCGCATCCAGTAGGGCGGCGACCCGGCCCTACTGGATGCGGCGCCGTTCACCGGCCGCGGCGGCGGAGGTCTTCACCGCAATGCGTACGGCCTCGGTGATTTGCTCGATCGACAGGCTGGGTTGGGCATCGAGGCGGTGCAGCACCTGCTCGTGCATGTACGGCACGTGGACGAAGCCGCCAATGAGCTCGGGTCGCTCGGTCGCGATGAGGTGCATCAGCCCGTAGAACACGTTGTTGCAGACGTAGTTCCCGGCGGTGGAGCTCTTGGCGGCCGGGATGCCCGCAGCCCGCATCGCCTCGACCATCTCGGCGATCGGGAGGGTCGAGGCGTAGGCGACGGGGCCGTCCGCCACGACGGGTTCGTCAACCGGCCGGCGACCGGCGTTGTCGGGGAAAGGCGCATCGTTGAGGTTCACCGCGAACCGCTCCGGGGTGACCGCGACCCGGCCACCAGCCTCCCCGAGGCACAGGACGACAGCAGGGTCGTGGGCCGCCACGGCGGCCCGCATCGCCTCGATGGCCTGCCCGAAGACGACCGGGAGGGAGGCGGTGCTCAGCTCGACGCCGACAGGTGCGGCATCGGCAGCCAGCCGTTGCACAGCCTGCTGCGAAGGGTTGACGGTTTCGCCGCCGAACGGCTCGAAAGCGGTCACGAGGACTCGGGTCATGCGGTGCTCCTTCTAAAAGGTGAGGAAGTACATCAGCGCGACGTTGCAGGCCCACAGAGGTACCGCGGTGGGCACCTGCTGCCGGATCACGGCGTCATCGTTCTTGAGCTCGAGCAGCGCCACGGGGACGATATTGAAGTTTGCCGTCATGGGCGTGCACAGGGTCCCGCAGTAGCCCGACAGCATGCCGATCGCGAACACGATGGCCGGAGTGCCACCGTAGTTCTGGATCAGGAGCGGATAGCCGATGGCGGCCGTCATCACCGGGAACGTGGCGAAGACATTGCCCATGACGATAGTGAACACGGCCAACCCCAGGCAGTAGAGGACAACTGCCCCGAGAAGGAACCCCTTGTGCAGGACGTGCCGGGCCGAGTCGCCGATGGCCTTGCCGACGCCTGCGGTGGCGAACACAAGGCCCGAGCATGGCGAGCAGCTGGGGGAGAACGGCTGCCCAGCCAATGTTCTCGGTCAGCCGGCGCACTTCGGTGCCGAGGTACGGCGGCGTTCAGGGTGCGTAGCAGCCACCTGCCAACGAGTATGGCGACGATCGAGGAGACACCGAGTCCGATGACGGTTTCGTTGAGCGGCTGAAGCACTGGGCGGCCGCCGATCTTGACGTCCTTGCCGAACGTCGCGCACAGGCCCGTGATGACCGAGATGACAAGGACGGGCAGGAAGAGTTTGTTGCCGAAGCGCTCCGACAGGGCCCACCGCTCCACGGGGCTGGTGGTCTTCTCCTGGTTGCCGTGGCCGAGCAGGCCGAACCCTGCAATGCAGGCGATCGCCACCACAGCCAGCCCGAGCGGTCAGGCTGGCAGCGTTTGGCGACGACGAAGGCGCTGTACGAGAAGCACAGGCGCAGCAGCGACCAGAACACCCCGCTCCAGACGCGGTGCGGGTTCGAGCGGTCGCGCAGGACGAGAAGCCCGACGGTCAGGAAGAACGCGGCGATGAGCCAGTAGAACCACTCGACCTTCATCACTGTCCCACCTGCTCCCTGTCAGCTGCCGGCAGGGCCTTTGTCCCGCCACGGTGATGTTCATGCGCCATGTCCCGGGCGAGCTGGCGGTCGAACAGCAGGCTGCGCAGGCCGTGGAGCAGGAGCAGGGCAAACACCCGCCCGGTCGTCAGCCGCGCCAACCGGGAGATGGGTCGGCGCGACTGCTCCTGTAGGCCGTTGCGCTCCACAAGCCCGATGACCGGGAGCACCAGAGGGCAGATGACGATGGAGCGGCTGCCGGCGAAGCCGGTGCCGAAGGCGTCCAGGATCGCCTTCGGCGACATGCCGCCGAGCAGACCCGTGACGAGCCCGCGACTGTGACGACGAGCATCGGGTTGTGTCTGAGGGCAAAGACCACGACCACGACGACGACTCCGAGCAGGACAAGCATGACTGCGCCTTTCGCCAAGTGCCAACGAGCTGTCTTGCGGGACCGCACAACTTGTTCAACAATCTGATATCCGTCTGACGGAACGCGTAACGATTCCGGACACAGACGGGGAGAGCGGCATGACGGGGAGCGGGGCGCTGACGGGGGGCCCCGCTGGACCCGCCCGGTCCGGGCTCAGGGTCGTCGGTAGCCACGCCGAGCTGCTGGACCGGCAGACCACCGCTGAGCGGGTCGCCGACGTCCTGCGTGAGCGCGTCATGCGCGGGGAGCTCAGGTCCGGCACCCAGTTCGTCGAACAGCAGCTCGCCGCCACCCTCGGCGTTTCCCGCAACACGCTGAGGGAGGCCTACCAGATCCGCATCGACGAGCGGCTGCTGGTTCGCGAGCCGCATCGGGGGGTGTTTGTACGCCGGCTCGACACCACCGACGTCCGCGACATCTACAACGTCCGGCGGCTCGTGGAGTGTGCCGCCCTCGCCCGCCCCGCGCAGCCGCTCGGGGTGGTCGAGATGCGTGCCGCCGTGAAGCAGGGACGCGCCGCGGCCCGCCGCCACGACTGGTACGACGTCGGAACGGCCGACGTCCGCTTCCACGTGGCCGTGACAGCGCTGGGCGGAAGCGGTCGGTTGGACCGCGTCATGCGTATGCTCATCGCCGAGCTGCGGCTGGCTTGCCAGCTCGTTCCGGACGCCCATGTGCTGCACAGGC
>JAYTHM010000083.1:0-1951 GCA_043732645.1 Frankiales bacterium | reverse complement strand
CGGGGGCGACCAGGCTGTTGTTGCTGCCCACGCGGACGTCGTCGCCGACCCTCGTGCGGTGCTTGTCGCGACCGTCGTAGTTCACAACGATCGTGCCTGCGCCGATGTTGCTGCGGGCCCCGATGGTGGCGTCGCCGACGTAGGACAGGTGCGGGACCTTCGAGCCGTCGCCGACCTGGGCATTCTTGACCTCGACGTAGGCGCCGGCCTTGGCACCGGTGCCCAGCATCGTCCCCGGCCGCAGGTAGGTGAACGGCCCGACGGTCGCCCGGGCCCCGATCCGGGCCCCCGTGCAGTGGCTGCGAAGCACCGTCGCATCTTCGCCGACCTCGCAGTCGGTGAGGGTCGAGTCCGGGCCGACCACCGCTCCCCGTCGTACCAGGGTGAGGCCGTGCAGCTGGGTGTTCTGCGCGATCGTGACGTCGGGCTCGAGGACGACGCCGGCGTCGACCCAGGCGGTCTGCGGATCGAGGAACGCGACGCCCGCGCGCTGGTGCTGGGCGACGAGGCGGTCGCGCAGGAGGCGGGCGAGCTGGGCGAGCTGCACACGGTCGTTGACGCCGCGGGTCTCGTCGGCATCGACGGCGAGCTCTGCACCGACGACCAGGCCGGCCTCGCGGTGCAGCGCGACGACGTCCGTCAGGTAGAGCTCGCCCTGCGCGTTGTCGGTCGTGAGCCCGCCGAGGGCCGCGCGCAGTGGCTCAGCGGCAAAGGCGTAGACGCTGGTCGCGACCTCGTCGATCAGCAGCGTCGCGGCGTCGGCGTCCTTGTGCTCGACCACCTTCGCAACCCCGAGACCGTCGCGGAGCACGCGCCCGTAGCCGGTCGGGTCCTCGACCCGCGCCGTCAATAGGGTCGTCGCGGCAGCTGCGGCGGTGTGCGCCTCGACGAGGGCCTGCAGCGTCGCCCCGGTGAGCAGCGGGGCGTCGCCGGGGACGACCACGACGGTCCCCTCGAGGGGCCCGACGGACTCAAGAGCAACGCGTACGGCGTGACCAGTGCCGTCCTGTGTCTGCTGTACGACGGCCCGCGCCTTGCCGGTGAGCGCTGCGGTGACCTCTTCGCGGGCGTGGCCGACAACGACCAGCAGGTGCTCGGGGTCAAGTGCCTCCGCCGAGGCGAGGACGTGCCCAAGCATCGTCCGGCCGCCGAGGGAGTGCAGGACCTTGGGAGTTGCGCTTTTCATCCGGCTGCCCTCGCCCGCGGCCAGGACGATCACGGCGGCCACTCGGGACGACACGAAGAGGCTCCCAGCAAGGTCGCGGGCGGGCGGTGGAGCGGGAAAGGACCGGTGCGGCCCAGACTACCCGTGCTCGGCTGCCTGGATTCGAACCAGGATCGCATGGCACCAAAAGCCAGCAGGTTGCCGTTACCCCACAGCCGACGGCCAGGTCAGGATGCCATGCCTGCCGGTCCGCCCCTGCGACTACGGGGCTACGAGCCCGTAAGTTAGGATTTCCGGGACCCCTGGAGACCCTTGTCTGCCTGCCGAGGACTGTCATGACCGAGATGCTTGATGCGCCCGTCACGACCATCGAGTACGACGGCGACCCGTCCCGTCCGCTCCAGCAGCTGCCCACGACGGAGACGAAGGCCAAGTGGGAGCAATTCGCCCTCGGCGTATTCATCGTCGCCCCGGTGCTGGGGGTGCTGGGGGCAGGGTTCGTGCTGTGGGGCACCGGCCTGAGCTGGCTCGACATCACACTGAGCACCGTGTTCTACGTGATCACGCTGCACGGCATCACGGTTGGCTTCCACCGTTACTTCACGCACGGGTCGTTCAAGGCCAAGCGGGCACTGCGGATCGCGCTCGCGGTGGCCGGCCAGTTGGCGATCCAGGGACCGGTGACCCGCTGGGTCGCCGACCACCGGCGGCACCACGCCTACAGCGACGAAGACGGCGACCCGCACTCCCCCTGGCGCTACGGCACCGGCTTCAAGGCACTGTCGA
>JAYTHM010000082.1:0-1958 GCA_043732645.1 Frankiales bacterium | reverse complement strand
CGGCAGAACGTGCTCGGCGCAGTCAGCCGCCCAGGCAGCGACGACTCGTCGGTCCGCTTCACTGAGCGACTGCGGAGACCCCATGGCAACCCCCTCGCGTGACGAGCAGAACCAACAGGGCGACCACTGCGCCGGACTAAACCCGCACCGACTTCGTTACCAGCCACAACCACGACGCGCGTCGGCTGCATCCGACGTTGCACAACCGACCGTATTTGATCGGGGTGCGGGGCCCGCTTGCGGGCTCACCGACCCGGGTTGCGGTCACGTCCCAGGCGGCGGGACGGCCAGAAGCACCGTTACGGTCGTTCCGCCGTCATCGGCGGCGGCGCGCGCCGCCGACTGCTGGTTCTGCTCGCCGGTTGCGTCGGACGCGCTCGATGGCGACTGCCTGACCCGGTCGCCACGGTCAGCGGCGGCAGCCAGGGCTAGGAGCGGTTCGAGGTAGCCGGGCGCATCGACCCGATCGACCAGGCTGACATCGGGATCGCCGCCTTGCCATGACAGCAGCGCTCCCGCGAGCCCGTATTGCACGAGCTCGGCCCGAGTTCTGCAGCCAATTAGGCAACGCAATGGTGCACACAAGTGTTCGATGTCGACGCGGTGGACCCGGGCGGCGATATAGCCCGCTATGCGCTCGGCCCCGACGATACTGACGCCGTGACTGTCTGCTGAAGTAATTCCCCGGGCGCACATTGCGCTTGTTGGTTCATTGTCGTTGAGGCCGTTGTAGAAGGCATAGCCTGCCCGCGCGCCAGCGGCCTGGGCGCCTGCTCGAAGCATCTCGTACTGCTTGCCATAGCTGTTAGCGTGATTCAGATCGCGATAGGTGTCATCGAGGTACTGCCGCTTTGACTGTAGGTGAATGCCCGCAAGCGATCCGGCTGGCGAACGTATCCAGACCGCGATGTCCGCCCCATATAGCTTGGCTTCCTGGTCTCGGGGGATTTCGCTGGCGTACACCGCGGTACCAGCGAGGGCGAGTTCGCGGCGCAGGGAGCTGACCAGATTTTGCGTCAGCGTGGTCTCCTGGGGCTCCAGGTTGTGTGTCCGGTCATCGCGTATCCGGGCGCGGATAGCGGCGGCCTGGTCATCAAGTATTTGGACGGCTTGGTTAGGCACAAGGTGAAGTGTGCCTGGCACACCTGGCGGGTGGATACGAGACCGCAACTGGACGCCATCGCAGCAACCGCCGGAGTGTTCTGGGGTCCGGCCACCACAGCCTGACCCCACCGTGGATCACCACCAGTTGCAACAGCCCCATCACGTGGGTGCTAGGTCAGCGGCTTGCCCTCACCGGTTCCCCCTGCTCACCTGAGGCCCGTTCCAAGCCGGGTACCCGGACTCCCTCCAGCGGATGAACAACCCGCTGACACCTCAGCGTCGACCGGGCCCCCGGTCCTGGCGTTCCACAACCGGCCGTATTCGTACTCATGTCGATGGTTGCATGAACATGCAGCATTGCCCGTCGGGTTCCGCGCGGCGGACCTCGGCGCCGGCGGACCCCGTCAGTCGGTGACGCGCAGCGGGACCGCTCGACTCAGCAGTCGGCGGGCGTTGCTGCCATCGAGCGCGGCCACCTCCAGGGAAGCGACGACCCGGTAGCGACCCGGCACGGTGGAGCCGGTGGCGCTGGCGGTACCTCCGAGGACCGGTAGGTAGACGATCCGGTCGGGATCGACCACCCGGTGCATCCCCTCATCGGTGTGCCACCCGGCGAACCGGCCCACCACTGCACCGTCCTCCGCGAGGACTGTCGCCGCCCGGGTCGGGCTCCCCGTCAACACCACCGAGACAGCCGCGGTGTTGTGCACCACCAGAGTGCCGCGCACCAGGTCCCCGCTGCGCACCTCAGCAGCGTCCAGGCGAAGCCACATCTCGACGTCCCCCGACGTTGAAGGGATTGGCAGGGGCTCCTGTTCAGTCATCGCGCAGACCATCTTGCTCCCGCACGTACA